>NZ_WLVC01000015.1:0-91872 GCF_016859735.1 Lelliottia sp. RWM.1
CCGGATAGATTCAAGCAAGCCAACTTGTCGTCAAAATCGGTGTTGCAAAAACGGGAGTGACCATAGATTCCGTTTTCCAAGCGGACCCCAGGTAGCCCGTCTGACCGCCACCGGCGAACACCTGGCGACGCAGCTGCAGGACACCAAAGCGGAGCTGAAGGAAACCCGCGAGGATGGCCGTGCGCTGCAGGCCGAGCTGCTGGCCCTGGCACGCCATGATGGGAAGGCGAAGAAATGAAAGCGGAAATACAGGCCCACGTGAGGGCCTTCCGCCGTCCGCTGGAGCTCTCCACCAAGGAACGCGCCAGCTCCTTGTGCCCTCCGCCTGGCACAAGGAGCTGGGGTCATTTCCGGACTGCTACTGTGAGCTGGCCAGCCAAGCACTGGTGCAGTACCTGAGAGATTACGACAAAAGCGACAGAACGGTTACCGGTCCGTCAGGTTAGGGCACTCACGTCCCTGAAGGAGTTTATCGTGGGGAGCACTGAATCCGTCAATCACACTGACTCCAGCGGGCCAGCAGACTGACGGCCTGATATGTCAGGTATTACAAGCGGAAGTCAGCATTATGGTATCCATACCGGCTAAGGATAAAGTTAAAAATATGAGTAAAAAAAATATGCGTGAAAGATGCAAGGAGACGTACCGATTTCTCAGATCGGTAGATGCGCTTTATCATTGGATCGGGCTCGGTAGTCTGGTTGTATTGCTGTTCAAGGTGGCGGTTCTGAACTGTATACCAGCTCCGCTGCATTTTATGTCTGCAGTCAGCCCGGTGGTGGAAGGCATTCTTGGCTCGGTAATCGCCAGCTACATTTTTTATATGTTCTGTATTCACCCGCCAGTGTTTGCAGAAAAAAAAACCAGTGCGGCTTTTGTTAATTTTATACTGACACGGATAAAAAAAGGGTTTGATGAACATTTGCGCAATGTGTCCTCCACGCTGAGCTATGACTCAACCGAACAGGATTTTTATGCGACATTTACGGGTATCAATCCCTTTGCACGTAACGCACCTTTACTCCTTCAGGCACACCCAAAGCTGATATATGCAGACTGGTTCGAGTTTTTTCAAAACCATAATGTGCATATAAAGAAAGAAATCTCGCGCCTGCTGGATTCGCGGCTAACCTTGGATATAGAGACAATCTACATTCTGAATCTGATTAACGACTGCAGCTGGTTCATGATTACCGAAAAACTGGCTGGACTGAAAGGGCAGATGACAAATGGTCATAACCCTTTTGTAAATCCAAACCAGCCAGCAATTTCATGCTGCTCAAGCATGTATGAGTTGAAGGAGTTTATCAGAAGCCTACAACCTGCAATCGATGCTACGGATAAACTGGCAGGTAGAGTCTAAAAGACAGGTTGACATGTCCCTTATACGGCCCAGATAGCGCTTAATAATTTGCGTGTATAGGGGATTTTTAGTAGCTTATTTATTAGACAAAATGAGGAGTCATTACCATGAGCGAGGACGGTTTCAATAAAGATGACCTGAGCAGCACCTTTGCGCGCTTCACCACAAAACGCCGCAATATCGTTTGTGATGAATCCAAGCTGAAGCGGAAAAAACCTGAGCCGGTAAAACTTACGAGTGCAACACAAGAAATTGGTTGTGTGATTTCATCTGTACTCGCCTCTACCTCTAAAGCGGATGTCACAAAAGACAAACAGGACCAATATAAATCTTCTATCCGTTACAGCTGGGAGAAAAAAGGTATTAACGGTGGTTCTAACAATTTTTAATCTTATGAAGCGATGGCATAACCACCGCTTCATATAGCCATCAGTTATCCTTTACTTAATCCTGATTTAATCCCTCCTGAAGCTGCATCAATCGCCACCCCTTGAGCTTTTTTACCTGCTTCCGAGCCAGCATCCGTAGGCATTTTAGAAGCATCACTAAAGTTGTTAGCCATATTACCAATTCGAACTCCAGCCCAACTCAGCATACCAACCCAGAACATCGGAAAGACCAGGTACATCATCCCCAGTACTAGGTTCATAATCCATCCATCAGCCGTTGAGCTAAAGAAAGCCGCGAAAGGCACCGAGCTGTTTGCAATCCCCTGCTCAGCCATATTGTCATAGAGGATGGTGATCAATCTGTCATCAAGCCAGCCTGCCAGTTCCCACCAGAACGTAATGAACTGAAGAGCGAATAATGCGAATGAGATAGTAAAAATGGTTTTCGGATCGTAGGCGCTGAACATCATTAACGCAGGAATGACCGTGATTATCATCATCAGCAATAATGCCTGGATCATCGGCAGTGCCTGCTTCATTGCATCAAATCCAGGTAACGCCTCGGCCTGTTTCAGTCCAAGACCAATAGACGAGGTAAGGCGTGTAAGATTACCAACTACTCCGGTGGTTGTATCGCTACTGCCAACAGCATAAGTGGTACCGCCCCCAGACAGATCTGCGTTACGTGGGCTGACAAGCCAGCGTAGGGCGATTTCTTCCCACTGCTGTCCGGGGAACTGGCGCTGCATCTCCTTACGTGTGTTATCACTAAAGCTGGCCAGAACTCGTTTGCGAAGCCCGGAAGTACCATCGGACCACCACGTCTTACATGTTGGATATCCACCTGTACCTGTATCTGGATAGCCACTGTCCCGGCTACTGTTGTAAGGCCACTGGCTACGTGGCGTCATAGCCGTGTAGTAGTCATAATATCCGGAAGTATTCAGGAAGTAGCTGCTACCTATCCAGCCCACAGAGTTGATGGTGGCATCACTGAGCTGGCTGTTGCTGTTTTTCAGTCTGAAATATGCTCTCGAGTAACATTGATCTGCAAATTCCTGGACCTCCTGCAGCAACACAGGGTCACGCAGCTTCGTGTTCTGAACGTCAAAACGCATCTGTCGCAAATTCGTACCGCATGGGATTGACGCAATCATTGCCTGCGTTGTGCCTTTCGACATCATATGCAGGAGATACCACCATACTGGAACCTCGGCCGTGCGACCGTCGAAATCATTAACGAGTCCCTTGTAGCCAGAATTCTGTGGCGTCGGCACACTGACGCCGCACTGTTTAGCGCGCGAGCTGTCGAACTTGATTGTGCTGATATCAACCGGCAACAGCGGAATACAGCAAAAGAGCATCACAAGATAAGACACATACAGTGCATGTTCGATTCGCGGAAGGGCAAGAAGCCCTTTGTTCCCCTCGTCAGCCCCCTCCTCCCTCACTTTCAGCCAGACGCCAAGAACCCTGACCACCAGTGGCAATGCAAAAAGGCCCGTATTGCTGAGAATGCTCCACATGGCATTGTTCATTACCCAGCCAAAGAGAACGAGAAAATATTCCAGAAAACTGTTTGCGGTCATCGTCCTCTCCTTACACAGCGCTTGTCCAGGCCACATATTCCGTGGCTACCAGGAACAACCCCCCCATCAGTTCCATACGCACAAGACGCGGACGTCCATCCGGCCAGCGGATTAATGCCTGTGGGCGTACCTTCAATATCCAGGCGGTAATAAGGCAGCCATAAAGAACCAGTCGCCAGGCAAACAGTCCCCATCGGCTGTCATGCAACCAGCGCCGTGTGATGTGGCCATCAGGGTCGTAAGCCATAAATACCGCTGCGATAGCAAACATGCTGGCCGTCATCAACAGAATGAGCAGCACCATAAGGAGAATTCGGCCAATATGGCCGCTGAACGGGTAAAGTCTCATATCAGTTTGCTCCGGAAGACTGAGACTGGCCCATCTGGCTGAAGCCCTGGTCCTCGTTACCGGCTTTCTGCTGCAGACGGTTATCCTGATTCCTTGTCCCCTGCCGCTCCAGTGCCGTCAGCAGGCTGTTATTGCTTATAGATTTGCGTAACTCCATCTCATTACGCAGCGCAGTCAGCTCGCGATCGAGGGCATCGATGCGGCGATCACCCTCAGCAATGGCTTCCGGCTGCTCTGCAGCATTAGGTTCGGATTCACCAGTAGTGAGCATCCTGCGCATTGTAAGCGCGGTTTCAACGGTATCGGACATCGCCAGTTCGCCGGCAAGCCGCTGAACCAGGGCCGCTTTGTCTGGATCGTCACGTAATGCCTGAATTACCCCGCGGGTGACAACGAGACTCCCGGTTTTCAGTGCGGAAAGGTTATCAGTGGTGGGCTGCAGTTCACCACTAACCAGCTTACTAAGCTGCTTCAGATTCTCTTTCGTGGCATCCTCAAGGATGGGAGAAAAGCCAGTACCAGCGACAGCACTGCCCGGCTGGTTATCGGTTCCACCACTGGTACATTCACTGGTTTCCCGACAAGTCCTGATGGAGCGATCACCAAGCACTTTAACAACGGCCGTTGCGGCCTCTTCAGAAGATTTATAACGTTGGCATACGGTACCATTGCAGCTCGAGGAGCCGACGCTGCTGTTACTGGTCACTGGCAAATTATTCATCATGTTATAACCAGCTTTGGCCAGATCCCGAGTGGGCTGAATTGCGGGCTGCCCCTTGCCGCCTCTTTTCTGCCCACCAACCCACGTCACACCTTCCTCTCCAGTTGCTTTTTGCAGTTTCTGGTCGCTGGAAACCGCATCGCCGCCACTTGTGGCCACAATATCTTTGTACTCTTCAGAGACGGCTACCTGCTGCCATTTATTGCCAATGGTATAATCAGCCAGCTTCTTCGACATGCTCTGACAGTTCAACATCGCTTTATCAAAGCTCAACCCGGCCTGCAGAACGCCATTGGTGAGCATTTCATACAGCCCGGGGTTTGCGCGCTGAATAGCCATTGCCGGCATACTCATGACAGCACCGGTCGCCCCCTGAATCACATTCCCCATCAAATCCTTAAACCCGCTGGTAATACCATTCAGCTGGTTGCCAACGGTTGTTTTGATGTCGAAATTGCCACACATCAGATCACTGCTAAGGCCACCATTAATGCCTATCCTGGACATATTGTTACGACTGGGCGGGGGTGAAATAACCGAACCGCCACCAATAGAATAAAAGAGCCCATCGCTGATAGCGTTACCGCTAACTGACGCCCCCGATGAAGACAAAGAGATATCAGCTGCCATTGCCGGCAGCGAGGCAAAAATCAGTAAAAGTCCTGCTTTTTTCATGTTCTGAACCTTTATGAGAAATCGGTGCTGGAAAGGAACGTCTGGCCGCGACGTTTGCAGCAGCTGTACGGTTGCCACAATGCCCAGGCATAGTTACCGTCCTGGGCAATCTGGCCATTGGTGTCGGGAAACACTGCACAGGTCTGGGACAACTGAGGCGAAAGTCGCTGCCATTTGTGGTTTTTCGTGCCGGTATTTTCTTTTACCGGCTCGGGTGGCCAGTAACCCGGGGACTTCTGTCCCGTAAGGGGGTTGTAGACATGGAGCTGGCCGGAGCGGGTAATGACGTCAGCGACACGCTGAACTACAACCGCTGCTGATTTGTAACTGTCTGTCTGGGTGACAAACCCGCTACGTGGATAAACGTTCCCCCACATATTGCCGGATGTGGTTTCCCCGATTTCTCGTTGCCCGGGGATGAGTGCTTCGGGATAAAGGGTCTCCGGGACACCCGTTCGCCAGACCAGAGCATCCAGTGAGCTGTTGAAATATGGCATGAAAGGAGTGGCAGCACTGTCGCATGAATAACCCGGCACCATACCGCCAATGACTTTCGTTGCTGGATGGCCATAGGCGTCGCCGTAATAGAAATGCAGGTTCTGCTTACGTTCCCCGGGAGCTTTCATCTCCTGACGACCGCCCCCCGTACTCACGCCCGTCACACTTTCCAGCAGGGAACCTTCAGCACCGCTGGCGGCGTCACTAACTGTGGCCATTTCAGTCCAGGGGTTATCTCCGGGATTGAGGTAAGCCGATACCACAGCCTCCGGAATGAAATGCGTCACTTTTACCGAGGTTTTCACCGTGCAACCAAATGGAGTACACAATAACCAGTAGCAGATACCACTGACACGCCAGCTGATACAGTCTGTACTTGCCGCGCTGGCCAGAAGATTCGCTGTATTGACACTGGCCATGGTGCCGGAACAAACCAGCAATGTGGCGATCGCCAGTCGACGTGGTCGGAAGGAGAGAGATTTCATCGGTTCTTCTCCTTCCAGGCAGCGAGCTGACGGGTTGCCTCGTTGACATCAGTCGTACCGTAGACAACAAACACGTCATCAAAAACCACAGCCGGGTATTTTTCCAGACCGAGGGACCAGGCATGAGTGACACCCGCATAAGCTTCAGCCAGTTGTTGTTGCTGCTGCCGGAAATTCGGGGAAGAGATCACTGCCCGGGCACGTTGTTCCGCAAGAACGGGATCGGCAGATAACTGACCGAAAATGTCCGCCTGTGCTCGTTCGGGCGCATCGAGCTCAACAACGGAGACATCCGGACCAGGATTTGCTGCTACGGCATGAGAGGAGTCGGTATATATCACTGTGCCGGCACTGGCACCGACGGAAATGAACAGTGCTGCCAGGCAGCAAAATGGCATTTTCATGAAAAACACTCCCTGAGTGTGAAAAACCTATTCAGGGTGCGTTCTCTTTAAGGAGGGGTCAGTAATTAATTCTGACGTGAAAAATGATAATTAATCTTGCCCTGGTAATTCATCATCTGTACGTCAGCATAAATCTCAGATCGCTGGAAATGTCATTTTTTAAATGCAGGAACTTTAATACTCGCGGGCTCTTTGCCGCCCGCACCCGCAGCCTCCCCCCTTACCAGACAGCGGAAAACACACCGCTGTCTGGCAAGGTCGGAGGGTTATAAGTCACATCCGGTGTCACAGGTCACCCTGTCGATTTCCTTAAGAACCCAGAGCATATCGGTTGCATCGGGAACACAGATATTCCATCGGATACCCGACCGGTACTCCTGTTCTGCTGGCCAGAGTGTATTGCCGGTAACAGTTATCAGGATATCCAGGGTTTTCTCATGCACGTCGCTGAGGTGGACTGCAACGCAGCTGCGCCGGCCAACCCGGTGAGGATAGACCGACAGCAATACAGGCTGCTCCAGTCTCTTAACGATCTCCCCTTGCAGATGCTTAATCGACTCACTGTCAGCCACACCGACTGAGGCAGAACCCTGTGGCGGAACGGTAAAAATAACAGAGGCAATAAAAGCCTTGTCCGGTACAACGATCGGCGTCGCCATAGTCAGTTTTTTCATATGGTCCCCTGAATAGTACCAATGCCACGTTTCTCATCGAGGCGGCGCGCAACGTGAAATGCGGCCTCAAGCTCCGAGCAATTTAATTCATTCATAATGGCCCGTCTTTCGGCTTTTTCCTCTTTTTCAGTCATTCCCAGCGCCAGGTACAAACTGGGGGGGACCGCACGAAACAACGCCTGTACCTTACGGGACAAAATAACTCCCTCTGTGTATTTTCTCGGAAGTTTTGTCGCGGACAACAGCATCGCCTTCTGCTCTTCTGTGAGCGTCTTAAATCGCGCTATTTGTTCAACTTCATCAGGTGGCATAACGAGGCAGATCCACCACTCCGCCATATTGAGCATTTTTTTCGCAGTGTCAGGGAAATCCTCCAGGTTCTGTGTGAACAACCACAGCCATGATCCGAGCTTACGCCACATTTTGACAATTTTGGTTGCATACGGGCCCAACAGCGGGTTAGCAGTTACAATATGCGCTTCGTCGATTGGCACAATGATATCCCGATCGCTGAACTGTTCCCTTTCTGCGATATTGTTAATCGTATTAAGCAGCGAGATGACAGCAACGGCCATCTGAGCTTCATAGCCTTCACGCGCCAGCGTACCTAAATCAACAATAGTCACGTCTGCCTCTGGCCATTGCGCGCCCGGACGGTTAAACAACTCCCCTTCAAAACCTTCGGTAAACATGCGTAATGCTTCTGCCATCTCTTCAGCTCGCGCACGTCGCGCTGGCGTGCGTTTCTCGCGGCCGTCTTCTCCCATGCTGACATCGCGGGCAATGTTCTCAAGCGAGAACATTAAATCTTCCGGTAGCATCTGGCGGTTTTCGTCAAACGCTTTACGAGCCGCAATGAGTATCGCCTCACGAATCATACCGCGGTCGGCGCGTGTCATTCGCTCCTCTTCTGCTGCTTCACCACCGGTGATCATCAACCGCGCTGCTATCTCCATTTCACCCAGAATGTCACGTTCTTCGTCCTTGTCCTCATCATCTTCATCAATGTCAGGGAGGGCCTCTTCGCTTGTCACTAGCGTCTCAGGTTTCGCCTGCATGAGCAGATGTGAATCGCCAAACGGAGCAAGTGAAATAACCTTACCAGGCTTGATACTGACCCGGTGCACTGAGAGCCCCAGCGAATTACAGTAATCGCCAAACAGACCGAAGCTGTTACCCGCTTCCAGCAAAAATATACGGGGGCGGTAGATTGCCACCATCTGAGCCAGTTTATCGAGCGCAGTGGCAGATTTACCGGCACCTGTTGGCCCGAACAGCAGCAGGTGCGCATTCTGGGTACGGTCATTTTTATTAAGTGGATCTACGGACAGGGGGCCACCACCACGATTCCAGAACGTAAGCCCCGGGTGACCGGTACCGGTGTCACGACCATAAATAGGGGCGAGACATGCAAAATGCTGTACAAACATAAGGCGCGTGTACCAGTTGTGTTTATCCATTTGAGGGTTAAAGCACATGGGTAAGGCACGCATATAACTGCTGAGAGGGCCAATATCGTGTTCAGGATTTATCGGTTCCATCCCACAGTTCAGTAATTTACTGCTGAGATCAAGATACCGTTTATCGAGTGTTTCCTTGTCCTGAGCCTTGATAAGCAGTGTGATGGCCGCACGGTAAAGTTTGTGTTTGTTTCCCAGGAAATTACGCGCTGTAGCAGCGTCTTCACGAGCACGCAGGGAATCAACATTCTCCCCCATTGAATTGCGGCTCAGGCTCGCAAAACTTTCTTCAAGTTTGTCCTGAGGCTGAACCACCAGGGTCATGGCCAGAACTGTCCCTTCCGGAAGCAGATCCATAATGGCATTCACGTTATCACCACGTTTTACCTCCCCCGTCAGATGACCGGTGGAAGGTGCAGTACGCAGGCGGGCAACCGGAACAGCTTTATGTGCCACATCATCAAACCACCACACACCGCTTTCGGCATCACTTCGCGGGCGGGTAAACCAGAGGCTTTCGCTGAAATCATTCAGAAGAGGCAGATCGCCCGGTGCATAATCGGAGTGTTTTGCGCAACGATACAATGTTTTCTTATCGACCCACGCCGGCGCCGGGTTGAACCAGCGCAACAGCCAACTATGGATTTGCTCGCCGTTCTGCTTTTCGCACCGGATACCGGCACCGCTCAGAGCTGCAGTCAGGCGATCGCAGACCTGTTTCAGCAGCACCTCCGGTGGCATGGGGTCACGATACGGCGTCTCAACCCAACGGTAAACCACCATGCGCGTTCTGCGAATTTGCCCTCTCCAGGCGGCCCCTGTGACAGCCTCGTCTACAAAAAGCCCCTGTTCCACCGCCACATTTTCTAGGTGGCGCTCCTGTTCCGCCAGCCAGGCTTTAGTGAATTCGGTTCCCTGAGCTCTTGGCCTGACATAGCCTCTGATAGTATCCATATAAGTAGAGAGATCAGAGTCATCCTGGCAGAAAAACTGTACCACCCATTGGTGATCATCCAGTTCAGGGAGACTGTCCTGTAGGGCGTTCTCAGCGATATTGCAGATTTCGTCCAGACGTGTTTCCGGGCGCCCTTCAGTGCCCACAGGAATAATCTCATACACGGCCCCGACAGATACACCATCGTCAAGCAGAATGCATTCATGCTCTGGCAAATACTCGCCCCAGGGAACATGATCGATAATGGAAGGTGCCGTGGAATACAGACGCGCTTCATCTGAATGAGTCAGCTGCCCTTCCCGGGTAAGCGGTTCATACCCACTGACGGAAAACGGACCGTTACCGTACTGATGAGCATCCTGAGACGCTCGACGTCGGCTAAATAGAGGGAAAGCCATCAGAGATCCTCCGTTCGCTCACCAGGCAACGCATACTGTACCTGGCTGTAGAAAGGAAAGACGGTGCTGTAGCCTGGAACCGGCGTGTTCCCGCCAGCCAGATGCGGGAAAACATACATGACCATGTCAGGATTTGGCAGACGCGGAAACGTCTGCTGAATTTCATTTTCCTGGGTGCGGCTGTAGCTGTTACTGACCTGCTGATTGATCTCACGTTCGCTGTCTGTAACTGGCCGGCGAAGTGTTGTTCTGCTCTCGTTGGTAGCATGAGTTGCCGATGCACCATCGTTCCATAATTCAAGCATGGTGCTGTCGCCAGGCGGCAACATTTCCTCTTTTGACGTACTGCAACCCGAGAGGGCAAGCGGTACAACGACCAACATAATGGTGGCCAGATGATTAAAACTGAGCAACATGCACCTCCGCTTCATCCGAATCACTGATGACAGCTGACAGACGAAACACTCGCCCATCAGGCAGTTGCATCTGCATTCCATTACCCTCGCTCAGAAGCTTCTTTCCGACAGCGAGCAGGGCCTGTTCGGTGACTTCATGCCTGCTACCTTCCCATTTGCCATTATCACACCTGACAAAACCGGCAAAGAGACGGCCACCCAGTGGTATATAGTCCACCCGATATTCGAGGTTTTTATTGTTCTGCATCTTTATCCCCATCAGTCCATGCCCGTGCTGCTACCAGCGAGGCTGAAATCGTCATATTTCACCTTGCGGCCTTTTTCTTCATAATCAATCGCCAGCTGACGAGTGATATGTAAAGCCACTTTTTGTCCAGGCGGTACATAGATCGCGTCAAACGTCTGACCATATCGCGCTTTAACCCAGTCAACGGTCTCACGCATACCGCCGGATAACGCCTTACCCAACACTGCCTGACCAGCATCCCCCGTCAGCGTTGACGTCACACCACCATAGCCATTGGTCTGGCTGGTATTCTGGTTTTCGGCCACGGCATCACCAGCTGCGCTGGCAGCTGCAAGTGCGGCAATGGTTGGCAGATAAGTAGAAGCGTTTGATTTTCGGGTACCCGAAATGCATGGAATGCCGTTGTCATCTGACAACCAGCCAATACTGCTGTTATTCCCACCCTGGCTGTTCTGATTACCACCATTACTGCCTTGCCCCTCAGGTGAAGGAAGCGTACGAACAGTGCCATCAGTAAAAACAAAAGTGATGCTGGTTATGGCGCCACGCACGCAGGAAAGCGTCCAGTCCCCCGTTGCAGTTCCTGAAACGATCGCCCCCTGTACATCAGGTAGTTCAATGCCATTTGCCGTCAGGTTGTCTTTTCCGATCATCACTTTGAACGGGTAAGGGTCAGTCACCTTGCCATCAATGGGAATACGTCCCAACAGAGCGGTCATGGCCCGACTGCCCACAAGCGTGGAGTTTTCCGGAAGGGTATAAACAGGGGCGGCATTTTTTTCAGATCCGGGAATGTTGTTCTGGACCGTTGTACTTACTGCTGACGTTGCCTGCCTGGCTGCATCACCTGCAGCGCCAAAGGAGGTGGCAAAAGAAAAACCAGTCGCGTTATTACTGTTTTTATCTGAGACAGGTCGACCGTTCGCATCCGTGGCAATACCATCTTTCGGCTCAACCCATTGCAACCCGTTGCCATCTGTTTGAGATATATTTCCCGTGCCTCCGGTTAGTCCATTGTCATAACCCAGTCCCACTGGAATATCGCTGCCTGCAGCATTACCTTTATTTCCTGCCGTTAAGCCGGAGGAGCCATTTTTGAGTTGGTCAAGAAGTTGGTTCACCTGCGAACTCAGATCAGTAACCTGAGAACTCAGTTGTGCACGTTTTTGAGCCTCTTCGGAACGAACTTGCCCCACAGCCTGGCTGATTTGCTGATCAACATTGGTGCTATTTTTTTTCAGCTCCTTATTTTCATCAGCAAGCGTTTTATTATCGCTTTCAAGGCTGTCAAGCCGCCCCTGAACCTTACGGTAACTACCAACCAGGGTACGCAAAGTATCCTGCGCGGTGTCACCTTCCACACCCAGCGCTTTGAGATCTTCTGGTGTAAGGTCCTTCAGGGCGACATTAGAGGTTTTCTGGCCTGCTTCATTTTTATCGTTTTTATCTGTACAGGATTTAACCCCAATCATGATGGCGCCCACCACTACGACGGGAACAGCAATTTTCACAAGCAGGTTTGAAGCAGGCTTTTTCATTTATGTGCTCCTCGGTTACTCCGCTTACTCTCCTTTCCTTCAGATTCGGGTAAACGCTGTTCAGCAATAAAGGCACTTTCGGGGCGTCCTGCAGTAACCAGATATAGAACTGTCGTGTCTTCCGGTGTACCGGCACGCCCCAGCCAACGGTGCTGGAAAGTCGCAGTAGTAAACTGACCTTGCAGCGAACGATGATCGAGGATGACCTTTACTGCTGCTCGGTTACGCACCTGCAGCGCAATTACACTGCTGCCCTGCAGACTCCAGGCAGCCATCGGCGTGACGCTGACGGACTCAGTGGGCATAAGTGTGGTGATCCGGGGGGGAAGCTTCAGTGAAACCGGACTTACTCCCGGTACGGGCTCTACCGTTCTCAACGGTCCATACATGTTCTGCGCGGCATAACGAGTCAGGACAACCGGCAGCGGCGCATTGAGTTTTGCGGGCCTCCGGCTTTCGGCCTTAGAATCTGCCAACGACTGATGGCCGGCACTGTCCCCATCACTGCTGACTGTCTGTTTATCGGTCGCCGAAGCGGTAGCCACTTCTCCGTCGTAGATAATTTTGACAGGTTCCCGCGTGGTTTTACCGGGGGCAGCAGAAACATCAAGTAGTAGTATTTCCCCGTTTTCCTTGTTCTGAAGCTCCAGTCTCGTCACCGGAAAGGCTTCTTTCGCATCGAGATAAACTACACCTCCGGAGCTTTGAATACGCAGCTTGTCGTTGAGTGCGGGCGGAAACCCCACTCGCACGTTTTTGTTTACAAAAACGATTCGCTCTTGCCCAACAGTCAGGGGAATCTGCAACGGTATCCGTTCCCATTTCATAAGCTCAACAGCACGAGCTCCGGCTGAGACCAGTACCAGGGTCAGCAGGATCACTGAGAATTTTTTCAATTGAATGCTCCCGACTTTTGTTCTGGCTCAGGCAAGGAGATCGCCTCAAGTCTTTGTGGCGCGCTGTCATAGCAGTCCAGTGCCAGTCCAAACGGATTTCGCTCTGGGTCGCCTTCCCAGCGAACCACTTTCATTGGATAACGCGCCAGGGCACGCTTAACGGGTTCGGTATGGAAATATTCGTCAGCTACCAGGTCCAGCCGTACCACCCAATGTTCTTCATCAATGATGGTCACGCTGCGGTTGCTGTAACCACGACGGGGGATTTCGTATACCACGCGTACACGATCGCGCAGCTCGTCATTATTCTTGCGCATCTCGGCGTCCTTATTGAGAAAATCCTGACAGGACGGCGTCAAATACGGGCTCATTTGGGCAATTTTGGCTATGTAGTCAGCTTCCCCATTTTTCGGCCAGGAATTCAGTTGCTGAAAAATGTAAAAAGCAAAACTGTAAACCGTAGATGGCGGGACCTCCCACCATTTTCGGGTGCTGCCGGAACGCAGGTCGGGCGGGTTGTGAATTGTCAGTTCCGAGGGCGCTCGCATCCATCCCAGACTGGTGACGAACAGCCCCAGAGCCAGCAAAACACAAGCGATACGTAGCGAAATAATATGATTATCGCGGGCGGTTATACCGTTACGAAAACGACTCATACTTTCCCTCCGCGCATCAACGGAACAGGTTTCGTTCGTTTAAGTTCCCACGCCCTGCTATCCAGAATCATGGTTCGGGACATACGTGCACGGCAGCGCAATTCCTCCAGACGTTGCCAGATATAATTTTCTGGCTTACCGCGCTTGTAGCTGGCAATCCAGTTGCCGCCAAAAAAAATAACCAACAGCGGCATCAGCAGCATGCACGTCGGAAAAGCCAGCCATCCAACAAAAGGAACCAGAGCTAACGGTATTGCCAGAGGGATACCGGCAATAACACCGATGACGGCCGCCAGCACAAACTCCCCGGATGTGAACCCTTTCCAGACCACGGGGGGGTTGTTCAGTCTGTCAGGAAGGAAATCAATGACGGCCATATCGGCTCCTTACAGGATATCTGAAGCTTTAGTTGCGAGGTAAATAACCAAAAGGATGAGGATGATGCCGACAACCAGATAGACCAGGAACTGAGTCCATTCCCCCTTACCACGACGGATATCGTGAAATGCGGTAATCACGGCATGTGCGACGGCAAAAAAAGCACCAACACAAACAAGAAGCCCTAACGCAAGTGCCCCCATTTTGATGTAGCCCATAACGGTGTTATAGGTTCCACCACCGCCTCCAGATGTTGGCTGTTCAACAGCTGGCAGGTCTGCCATAGCCTGACTTGCAGTTAAGAGACCGGTAAGCATCAAATATCCCGCACGGGAATAGGCAGAACGAAAATGCCTGAAGAAAGTGAATTTCATTGAGTCATCCTTTCAGTGGAAAAACAGAAACAGGGTCAGCAGATAAAGCACAATCAGTCGAATTAGCAGCTCATTGAACTGCCTGAACGTCACTGATTTACTGACCAGGCCACGGTAGGCCTGCGCCAGTGCCCATGCGCTGAAAAGGAGAACGACGATGGCGAGCGTACCGAGGATCAAGAGGTTCAGTTGCCCGGGCGTGAGGCTGCTTCCGGTGCCCGCACTCCATCCATTTAGCTGAGAGCCATTCATCGCCATGAGGGCTCCTCAGCACGGTACTGCCCGGTGACTAAAGTGGAGGGTGCTGTTGGCTGCGCGCGCGACGGCTCGAGATAAGTGGATATGCCCTGCCTCATCGTTGAGATGTCACGGGTTGCCTGCTGATAGTCGAAATAAAAGCGAGCGTCCTGATTCTGATTGGCTACGACGCGGGCGCGATCAAGGCCAGCCTGAACCTGATCCAACTGGCGCATCACGAGTGCCAGCTCATCTTTTTCTGACGCCTGGCAGGTCAGCACCGGCAGAACGGGCAATAACATTGCCAGGATGATTGTGGTGTGACGCATTTGCGACTCTCCCTAATAACTTGTCGTCGGGAGATTGACTCAAACAGGACATGCTGGCAGCAGGAAAATATTTATGAAGGTCAGAAAATTAAATGCCACAAAGTGAGCCGGTTAATACAGATGAACCTTCAAAAAAAAGCCCGCGACATCAAGCGGGCTCCGGGGAATTCCCGAAACAGCTACTTCCTGGGCTATAGGTATTTTTTAAAGGACGCCGTGACGATGGCCAGAACACCGCCAAGTAATAATGCTGATGGCAGCAACAGGAGATTTGGCCAGACAGCAGTCGGCCAGGCCAGATACAACATGCAGGGGCCGTAAAGTGCGGGTTTAATAAAACGTTTGGCGTGATGGTAGACAAAGCTCGATTCATATCCAGCTCCGTAACGACGCAAATCTCGACGGACCAGCCCTTCAACTATGCCAGTGATAATCACCAGGCCGAACAGCGGCAGACTCAGGAAAAGGATCATCACCCTGATGAAGAAAATCAGAGTTACCCAGAGCGTAGCTTGCAGGTACTCCCCAAGCCAGCCGATTAGTGAGTCACCGAACCGGTTTATCGTTGGGATAACTCCAGTCCCCTTCTGACCAGTTTCCCTGAATGATTGAAGCCAATGGCTGAATCCGCTATCGATAAACAGCCAGTTCCAGGCGGTATGTACCCACCGCGAAATCGTCTCAACCGGCGCTGCCATCAGTAAACTCCGTGTGTACCCTTCCGACAACCAGTGGCTTTCGGCAACCATCACCTGGTAGCTGTGTGAAGCACCTTCGTCAGGCCAGAGTAAGGCAATGCAGGCATATTCGATCAGCAGGCTAACCAGAAGCGACCCCAGCAGAATGCCAATTAAACTGACAGGCAAATCCCAGAGCAACATGCCGAATGGTCCGGATTGTTTCTGTCGGGATGGCGAACTGCGATTGGCAGTATCTCTGTCATGCTGAGACATTTTGCCCCCCCGAATATGCCGCATCACCGCCTGTCCACCAGGTTTCTCCAGTTCGGTAGTTCTGCTCCATATTGTCAGCCAGCTGCTTCAGGCTCGCTGGCATGTAAGGATCGTCGTTATCAGCCGGCAACGGCATCCTGATTTTCCACAGGCGCCCTCCTTCAAGCAGGGCAAATGCCTGCCCTTTCGGCAGGTTGATAACGTCTGAAGGGTTGAGCATCGGGACTTTAACCAGACTGACCTGGTCCTGAACGTTACTGTTAAAATCAGTACCCTCTCCCGGCCGGGATACGTCAGTGACACCAGATGTAAGGGTTTTCTGGTAGACGTCAACTTCCGGTAATTGGTCGGTCAGGAGCATGGCAGTGTTTTTTTCACGCACACGGAGCATGATCAATGAGTTGAAGTTCCCCACTACCTGATTCGCTTTAGCACTGCTGCCTATACGGGCCTCGATGTCCGAAAGAGTCTGCGTGTATGCAGTCACCTGGAAGCCCGCACCACCCCCTTTGTTGATGAGAGGAATAAACTCATCACCCATTAACTCGTTAAACTCGTCACAGTGAAGATTTATCGCCACTTTCGAACTTTTTCTGCCATCCTCATCACCGAGACCGAATTTATAGATGTGTCCACCTTCGGAAACGAGATCAGCGAACATGCTGTTGCCGACTGCTGCTGCGACAACAGGGTCGGATAGTGCATCGAGGCCGATATAAACCACGCCGCGCGATTTTATAATGTTATGCCAGTCCAGGATCGGTCTCGGATCGTTCAGGTCCGTATAGTCAGGTGCCAGCAATGCGGCCGTTTTACCAGTTGTAAGCTTTTCAAGCAGCGGCAGCAGTGACGCAACAATTTTGTCGAAATACGTTCGATCATATTGCACAGCGCTACGTAGCCCATCCAGCACCGGGTCCCACAGTTTTTTTCCTTCTTCGCTGGCCAGTACCTGCTCAATAGCCCAGATATTCATGCCATTAGGCCTGCCCTGCATGTGACGCGGTAGATCCTTCTCGCTTATACCGCTACCTAACAGCGCTTCGACTGTACTCAGCAACTGTGGTGCCTTTTCACTCAGCATATTCTCAACATAGGTTTCGTACAGTTCACCTATGTTTGTCACGTAACGCAGTATGAGACCGTAATCAGGACGCTGGCCAAGTGCGACCAGCGCACGGGTAATAATATTGACAAATCGCCAGGCAAATTCCCGAAATGCAGCAGAATTGCCCTCTCCGGAGAGCTGTCCTGCAACACGTGATGCTACTTCCGAGATACGGCTGAACCGTCCAACGGCATTGTAGCGAGCGCTTATATCTGGCCATCCGAGGTGGAACACCCAGAAGTTATCCTGACGACCAGCACGGTGTGCCTCGGCATACATTCGCCTCAACAGATCGGCATCTCCTTTCGGGTCAAACACGATGACAACTTCATGCTCGCCTGCAGCGTTTTTACGGCGAATATCCTGTGTGATAAGTAACTCAGCAAGCCGGGTTTTACCGACTCGTGTGGTGCCGATAACCAGTGTATGCCCTACACGTTCTCCGAGATCATAGGTGACCGTAGTTTCATCCAGTTCCACACCATGGTAAATGGGGCTTCCTCCTACAGGAGGCAACGGGCGAAACGGGTTGAGCGCCGAATCAGTTCGTGTCAGCCTGCACAACCACGGCAAGCTGTACTCCATCTTTTTTTCCAGATCGCGTGCCAGGCGATAAATAACAGAAGGTTGTACGTAGACCTCACACTCCGGACGCCTCGCTTCCAGAAGACGCTGCGTATGGCGGGGAGACCACTGGAAGCCCTTGCCAAGGAACAAGTGCCGCTGGCTGACGGGGATCTGCTCGCTGGTCAGTACATATCGGGGCAAACGGCGAATGTTTTGGCGGTAACGGAGTATTTTCATCCCCTCAGATGTACGCTTCAGCGCCAGTACACCAAACCCCGCGGCGGTCACCCAACTGACCGATGGTGCGAGCGCGACAGCCCAAGGGGCCGTAAGGCAAATAAAGGTTGCGCTACCCGCCGCCGCAGCGGAATACAGTTCAACCGCCGGGCGAAGGAGGGATTCCATCACGTACTTGTCGCTCATATAAAAGCCCTCCCCTGGAACAGAGCAAAAGTTTTATCATTGAGTTTGAGGAATAAATGAGCAGAATCTGTGGCCTTGCGGAATACGGCTAGAAATAAATAAAAGAAAAGAAATAACCCAAACATCAGCAAAGAAATCAATACAGACCGGAATATGAAAATCCGGAAAGAAACCAAAAGCCACACCGAACCAATAAACGGTAATGTTGATGTGGAAAAATTCATCTGTATTACCTCTTTTTTAATGGCCGGAGAACATGTTCAACGGATTCACCAGACAGCAGTAGCAAAAGGGAAGACCCGCTTATGAGCAAAATTTCCGGGTAATCACTGAAATACTTAAAACTGATAAAACCTGTTCGTCCTGTGTGTACAAACAGACCTCTGCATTTTTCTTGTCGAACTAACTCACCAAACTGGCGGACATGTTCAGGACGAACAGCACTGGCAAATCGTTTAGCCTGGACAAGCCACCTTTCCTGACCAATCCAGAACTGACCATCAATACCACCATCACCGCTGTAACTCGGATTACGCCTGACCGGTATTCCTCGCCGCTCTATGGCGGTCAGAATCATCTCCTCGAAAACATAGGGATTAATCTTCCGTAAATATAAAACCTGCTGCCCCGCTTTCAGCTCAGGCAGTTTTAGCAACACCCTGTTAGCCGTCTGTCGATTACGCTGATGTCTGCGGACACGGGCACTTCTTGTATTACACCGCAGCCAAAAAGCTGTGAGTGAAATGAAAGCCAATAATATGAAAACCACTGTGGTCATTGCGCTAATCCATCAGCGGTAATCAGGACAGGGTAATGCGTCAGTTTCAATCGCTGTGCCAAATCACCGCCGCGAACAGGGACCATCTCAGTACCTGGCAAGAGTCCTCTAAGCGTGTTGAGCGCACTTTCAGTCGTAACATTCACTACCATTCCTGTGGCGCCCATCCCTTTCAGTTCAGCACCACGCTGCCGCAGCCAGGCTCGGGAAATATCATCATCGCCAATCACAAAAACAGGGGGCAAACCGGGTAACTGCAGAGGGCGAGACGTCACCTTTCCGGGTGTCATTTCCGGTGTATTAACGGGCAACATATCGGAAATAGACAGCGATGACGGTGGTTCAGGCAAGGAAGAAACATCGGACAAATGCGACTCCTCACCTGAATTAATCGCCTCGAATAATGGTCTGGTTGACTCCCCGCCCAGATCCCCGACCACTGTCAGCGAAGCAAAACAACTAAACGCTGCTGTAAGCAGTGATACACAAAAGATGCCATTGAAATATTTATCGATATTTTTTTTCATTGAGGTTCAACCCAGGTTAATGAGTGACTGGCCAGAGCAACCGGCCCCCCTTCAGGGACCTTAATATCAGGTGCGATCTGACTTAGCTTGCGGCGTACGATAGCCATATATTTTGCTGCCGGCTTACCACCGGCCGGGTGGTGATAACAGCCAGCAGCTTTAATCCAGCTTCCAGGCTGAGCGTCATAGCAGGCACGGAGAATTCGGGCCGCTGCACGAAGATTTGTGTAGGGATCAAAAGCATCACGAAAGGATGGGAAAAGATGCCCGTTCCACCCAAGATTGACCTGGGCTACACCGACATCGATACGCTTGAGAGGGTAGCGCTGCATAAATCCAAGAAGTGCCGCAAAGGCCTCCTCGCGGGTTTCAAAGTGGTATCCTTTCCCTGCTACATTAATAGTCCAGGGCCATGGTTTAGACCCCCATGCGGTTTTACGGGTGCTTTCGGCCATCGCCAGCGAGTAAAGCGATTCTGCCGGAACGCGCTCGGCAGCAGCAATGACCCGATAAGCCTGCGGAACTACCTGAACACTGCTATTTACATTCACGACCGCCAGGCAACCAGTGCTGACAAACCATAAACAGCAAGCCAGTTTCAGAACGCGGCAATTTGCCATCCCTCTTCTCCCTGCTGCAAAATAACTGGCATCTGACCTTGCCCATAGCGCTGCCACAAACCGCGATCATGATTAAGGGTAATTTGCCGATTACGCACTTTTTCGACTGGTATGCCATGGCTTATTGCCCATGATCTGATTTTTTCGTCGCTCACGTCATTTCCGACAAGGTAAATATCTACCGGTCTGTTGTCAGCGATAACAGCAGCAAGCCGGGCATCACAGCGTGAACATGACTCTTTGACAAATAACGCCAGTCTTCCTTGTGTGTCATGAGCGATACCCGCGGCATTCCCCATATTCACGGCCAATGTTTCAGGATAAAGACGAAGCCAGGCAGCATTTATTTCACGTTGAAATGCGAGTTCTTTCTCGGTACGGGCGTATTCGTGTTTTACCCACAATTCAGCCAGCCGACGGCGATCAGATGAATTGTCTGTCTCGACGCCCAGGGCAGTGAGAGGATCAAGACCAGGGGACATAATTCCTCTGGCTCCTTTCATCAACGACTGATAGCGACTCCAGTCCTCATCTGAAAGCCCCCATTGTTGACCCTGCTGCTGCGTCTGAACCTGGTTTGCTGATGATGCCTGCAGGGATGTCTGCTGACTCCGATTCGATGGGGTGGTAACTGTTGATGCCGCTACACACAACGGCAAGGAAAGGACACCTGCCATCATAATTCTTCTCATCTGATGCTTCATATGCCTGGTCTCTTATTGAACCTGTAAACTCTGTTGGGCACCGTTCACGCTGAAAACAGCAGTACCACTGTCCTGGATAGAACGAAGCGTCCACCCCAGCATCCCGTCTCCCGGTGAAAGCAACCGCATATCTGATATTTGGGAATTTCCGCGGGGGATGACGACGGCGAACATCTGCCCGCCGCGCCGCTCAATGCCGGTCAGTACAAACGGTGCTTCAACAGCTGCGCGCCTGACTGACCGCTCAGGCTTTTTTACGATCTGGCCTGTCCCGGATTTTGAAGATGTTTTGCTCTTAGTGACTGGTTGCTGGTTCTGCTTCAATTCTTTCTGAGAAGTGTTGCTTTCAGCTTTGCTCAGTCCGGCAACTCGCGATTCAACCTGTGACAACCGTGAGTTAATGTCATCAATACGTTCAGAGTGTTCGTCTATCGCGGTACGCCGCGCCAGGGCTTCTGAGGAAAGTTTGTTAATGCTTCCTGTTAATTTTGAATGTTCCCCCTGAAAATCAGCTAACTGGTTTTGTACTGATTCAAGCCCTGATGAGACAGACTCGAGCTGCTTCTCGTGTTTCCGGCTTTGAGCTTCGAGCGAAGTAACCGAACCAGACAACTGGCTCATCTGACCGCTGCGAAAAGCGGCATCCAGGGAGTTCACCCGAATACTCAGACCAGAGATTTGCTGTGCCATGATCACAATCGTGGCCACAGAACCAACAAGAGAAACAATGAGGAATCCCAGACCTCCAATCCGGACTATTTTTTTCAGGTTAATGGGAACCAACCGGCGAGCCTCTGGCTCAGCAGGCACAACTTTCGAAGAAGTAACCTCTGGATTTTCAGGTATAACTTCTTCCGGGACGACTTGACTGACTGACATTTCAAAATCCTTATAGCTGCGCAGAACAGCCATAAGGTGCAAAAAACGTCATTCTATGGCGATGATTAACTCATCTGCCATTTCTGAAGTTTTTTTCGGCGGGGAAACCAGGTCGGAGGGGATCATCTGGAAAGGCCACTATCATAATAGCGCTGTCTAAAAACGTCCTTGTTTTAGATGTGTTTGAATCCAGGGGTTCGCAAAATTTCAGAGCGGATTAATGAGCACACGAGTTGGGTCATTAGCTTTGATATTGCCTGGTGGAGGGAGTCGTTCTCCAGAACGAGCAGCAAGAGCCTGAATTCTGAGAAGCTCAAAAGAGGCTTTCTGGATAACGTCTTCCTTTGTTTGCGCTTCAAGTGAAGGATGTTCAAGATCAGGGAAGCGTAAAACAATACCGTTATTGCTGCTCTCAAGTTCAGCAGGATACGGAACAAAGATCGCCGCCAGTTTCTGCGCCTGTCGTTTACGTATATCAAGTTTACTAACCAGCTGCGTCGCACGAAGGTGGGTATAGCGTTTTAGCATCGTCAGGCTCTTGTGTCCTGATATCGCTGCAATTTCCATGACATTCAGTGTTCCGAGCTCAAAGAGACGGCTTATAGCTTCGTGTCGTAGATCATGAAAATGCAAATCGACAATGCCTAAAGCCTGTATAACTTCTCGCCAGGCGCTTTTAAACCCATTGGATGTATAACTGAAAACAGGTCCGGATAGAGGGCCGGAATACTCTCTTAATACCTTTCTTGCTTTAAACGACAACGGAACATCCCGTACGCTCCCATTTTTAGTGAGAGGTAAATGAGCGATGCCAATATGCAGGTCGATATTCTCCCAGCGAAGTGAGAGGATCTCCCCCTGACGCATAGCCGTTTCAAGGGCCAAATGAAAAATGGCTGCCAACTCGATATTTCGTTTTGCCAGCGCCCTGCCAATCTTTCGCTCCTCCTGAGATGTCAATCTTCGGGTTCGCCCTTTGGAGGCCGGTGGTTTTCGTACATGCTCAACAGGGTTATGAGTACATGTTCCCCATTCAATTCGAGCAAGGTTATAAAGGGCAGATAGCAACGCAAGTTCAAGTCGGACACTTGCAGGGCTATTAGTTCGCCCCGTTTTACCACTTACTTCAGAGAGTCGCTGATCACGGTATTCTGCAATATCAACCGAAGTAATCTCATGCATGTATCGCCTGGCAAGAGCTGAACGCTTTATAACATTTATCCGATAAAACTCCTGCAGATGGCCCCGCTTTTGCACAGATGCACAACCGTAATATTTATCAAGAGCTACACCCAGCTCCATTTTCTTAATTCGCTGTCTGAGTTGCATCGCATATTCCTAAAAAGATTAGAAATATATCACATACCACTGTCAATCCGGTGTGTGGACAGCCGCATCAAAAATCAAAATGCAAACCGTTTTTGGCGAAACCACCTGCGCCAACAAAGCGGTTGCATCTGCTTATTGTCCGTCAGGTACAGTGGCAATAGGTGGTTCTTATGCTTTAAAAAGTTGGTCTGATGGTTCCAACCATAACTCACCCGACTCAATGGTTCTTGATCCTGTAAATGACCGGTTTTACATCGTTTTACCGAACAATTCGAAAGGTGCAGCGTGCTTCCAGGCTATAGCAAACTGCGCCACTAATTAGACGCCAAATCAGTTGTCAGAAACACACGGCAACGCAATTTGCTTGCCCATTACCAACCTTTGGAGCCGACAACGTCCATGTGCCATTTGCGTTTCTAACCAAAACGCACGCTCGGTAATTGTTGTAATCGAATCGCGCCTGAGACAATGCACAATATTTATGTTGCCCAATATTACGTGATTGACCGGAGCTGATATCAGGAGAGAAGAACAAATCACCGATTTCAGCATTGCCTTGCCACACACCGGATTGACAGTTTTAGCTAAATGGGCAGCAAAACGCATCGACATGCTCATCGTCAACATAGGATGGAATCTGAAACCAACGGACAGATTGAACTATCCATCCAGCAGGGCATGAAGCCGTTTTATAACCTCCAATGTCATCATTGGCATTTGGAGCGGAAACCCATTTACAGGAAGAATTATTGATTTTTCCGGCTCCAGTCCACGCACCGGATTGACAGGAAAGTATGGCTCCAGTGGCGTCGCGGCTTACAAGGCCGTTTGGTGAACAAACTGCGCCAGCAGTATTGACTCCGTCGAGCTGCAAAACTTCTCCTGTAGAAAGTCTTCCATCAGCCCGCACACTTCCGCCACGAACCTGACCGCTTGTGTAAATATTCTTATTATTTATGACTCGAACCCAGTCATTATCTGACATATAAAAACCGCCGCCATACGTTTCATTTAGCCATCCCTTACTCCCTCGAGTTATGAACCAGCCATTATTTGAACGTATGTCGTTGTTAGCCGTTATTGTATTTCCTGCGGTGACGTTTGAACCGGCAGTAACATTCTGTCCTGTAACAGTTCCATTCGCAGTTATATTTCCAGTGGCCGCCACATCGCCACTGAAATTACCCGTTACGGCATTAATCGTGCCTGCGTTATTAAGATTGTTACCTCCCATATCAATACTGGTATGCATCGTGTTGAGGTCTGGCTTGCCGGTTACCGAAAAACGATAAAGGCGATCATTTTCACCGCGAGCAGCGCCCAGTTCATCTGTGGTCAGTAAAGCCGCAATATGTCCCTGAGTTGTACTTATCCCAAACTGTGAAAGAGGAATAGTCCAGCTGCCCATAGCGCCGGTAGCAGTACCTGATGTCCATATATAGCCGCCCATACCCGAGGTGATATCCATTGATATCTGGCGCAGTGCGAGAAAAGGCAGTGCCGCGCCGTTTTGAGTGTAAACCAGTGCCTGCAGTTGATCTGTATTGGTGGCATTACGAACAACAGCAGCCAGATAAGCCTGTCCGTCTACTGTCGTCTCGCTGAACCCCTGCTCCAGAAATCCGGTGTTTTTCAGCATAGCGGGTGTAACCGTAACCGGGGTCGTGGTGGTGGCACTTGAAAGCAAAGTATCGTAATAACGGCCAGTGTAGCTCTTCACAGCTTGTGTAAAGCGAGATACCTGTGACGCGGTATTCAGCCAGGTCCGTTTTTGCATCCAGTCACTGATAAGGGTAAAGCCCCAGACGCTGACCACCAGGAGAATAATCAATGAAGCACCAGTGCTGAGGATAGCCCAGCCCCGGTCAGTCGTTTTATATGTGAACACAGGCATCACCATGTAATAAGCGGTTGATACAATTTAAACAGGGTCACAGAAATCGCGCCGGCGCACAGCCAGGGTCCCATCGGCCCTCCTTCAGTTATGCGACGAACAGATATCTGCCAGAGCACAAAGAGCACCACGCCGATCAGCAGAGCATAAAGCCCCTCTCGCCCTCCCAACCAGGCCGCAATAGCACCGGCCAACCAGACATCGCCAAGCCCCAGACACTCACGGGCATGAATCCTAAAGGTGACATAACGCCAGACGCCAAAAATCACCAGCGCAGTGGTAGCTGTGAGGAAGTGCCCTATAAAGCCGGGAGCGATAAGAGCGGAAACAAGACCGGCAATAAGACACCTTATCGTCAATTCTCGAGGCAGAAATCCTGTGAACGCATCGGTAAGCGTCAACCTGAAAAGAAAGAGGCAGAACAACAGAGACATCAGTCGCTCCAGTAGCGGCACAGGGGACAGCATCATGCCAGTTGCCGCTGTAGCGTAAAGCCAGATGAAGCCGGTGGATGCAGGGGCGAAAAAAACAGCAAACCATTCCTGATCATCATCCAATATCATCAGGCTGAGACGAACCAGGCTCCTCATAAAACTGAATAAGCTGAGGCATAGAGGAAAAATGATAATGACAGTTGGCCAGGGCATACTCAGTGTCAGCAGTGTCACAGTTTTATTCCCCGTTCATTAAGTAAAAGCCGACGATAAATGGCATAAATCCGGTTGGCATAGGACTCGCGAGTTTCATGCCGGTCCTTACGAAAACCTGCGTTATAAGAGCCAAGACAGTTCCAGCTTATGCCGCATACCTGAAAATGCTTCGCCAGTATCCAGGTACCTATCTGAACGTTGAGGCACGGACGGTTCAGGAGGTCCTGTGAGCTGCGAATGTAACCCTGCGCTATCAGCGAAGCGATATGCAATGAATTAACCTGCATCAGTCCATAATCGGTACTGAGTGCCTGCCCGGTCTTTTTGTCACGATTAATATTTGTGACATCCGGTCGCAGGCTGCTTTCACCTATGGCTATTGCCTTAACCAGTAGCGGGTCAATGTGGTATTTAGCGCCCGCCGATTCAAAGCAGAATGCATCCACCCGTGGGCAAACCAAAATCAGCAGCAGAAAAGCGGACAGGCGCAGCATGTCATCAGCCGTTATGGGTGAAGACCAGTGTATTGTTACCTGTCATTCCGCTGTCTGATGAGCAGGATTTGCCTGCCTCTTCTGCACTGACCAGACCGTCACTGTAATCGGTACTGTTAATGGTGATAGCACTGAATGCTCCACCGGAACCGAGTTGAGTAGTGATAGAGATGCAGTCTGCCTGCGGAACTTTCTGCGATGTAACTGAAAATCCATTGTTAAATCCATTCGATGCCACAGGTGCCAGAACGACCTGACCACCATAACCGTTCCACATCGTAGCGGTACCGGAACTGGCTGTTCCCTGGATAGTCCAGCCAGCCTTTGGTGCGCCCCCCTGCTGGATAAGCGTTCCCGTCATAGTTGTACCGCTCGTAAAGTTATATCCCCCCTGCGCCTGCTTAAGCTGCTGCGCGTTTGTCACGACGGTCTGGAGATTTGAAACCTCAACGGCAACGGACTTTTTCCCCCAAAGACTCCAGACCAGAGCACCAACTATAGCCAGTACGATAATCGTCCCGATCGCAATGGTACCGTGTTCAAGAATGCCCCAGCCCCGGTCAGGCTGATGTTGGCGATGTGGTAATGTCTGAGCTGACATGGCGGTTCCTTAGTGTAAGTTGAAAGTGTTCATGTCCTGAATCTGCATCACCATCATCAGGATGAGTAAGAAGAAACTCATAATCAGAACGAGAGAAAAGAGTTTGGTGGCATTCGCCCGACGCGCGACGCGCGCGAGCGCCTGTTCCAGCCAGCGGTCCGCATAATTGGTGATGAGCGAAGCAGCACCATCCCCCTTATCCAGAAGAGAGAGATAGTTCACAGCCTCACGGCTCGGAAAATCATATCCGCTGTTACGCAGAGCTCTGCCAAGTGAATCGCCTTCACTCATGCACTCCATCGCTGCCTCGATGCGTTCCTGCAGCCAGGGCGGTGCAAAACCGTTAAGGATCTGCAAAGCTTTGAGTTCCTGGACACCCGAACCAAGAAGCGCGCCAATATTCATAAGGAATACAGCTCCCTGCAGGTCTTTATAAACAGACCATGGTAGTAACCAGTCAGCACAGCGCCTGAGACGGCCGCGCCAGCGGGGCAGCGACCAGAAAGACAGCAGCACAAGCCCTGCGGCTGTAGCGGCAGAAGCAACACCCCACTCGGAACTCCACTTAGCTACTCCATTCATAAACCCGAGTGCACCGGTCCAGCGAGCTGGATCGGACATTTTGCTCATGGTGGGAACAAGTGCGAGATTGTTAGCCAGAAGTAGCCCCGTACTCAGGATGGCAAGCGCGGCAGGAAATACAGAGGCAAAAATTACCTGCCCAAGAATTCGCCTACGGGCAACAATCAACTTATCAGCCTGCATCAGCGCGGCAGGAATATTACCGGTTTCCATCCCGGCGCTGATAAGCGCTGCCTCTTCATAAGGTGCCCAGGCAGCCAGAACATCCTGCAGCGCGCGGCCAGGACGGTTGTCGTTCACACCCTCGATGCAGTCCTGAACAAGTTCATAATAAGGATGCCAGCGCCTGCCAAAATCAGTATGGACATCGCCGATCATGGTCAGCGCGTCTTTCAGGGCCTTACGGTTTTCAAGAAGAAAACGCAGCGTTTCGTAAAAGGGCTGGCGGTATTTTCCGGTAAAAGTGGCCCTGACAAGCCGGTAGCGAATCCTTTCAGGGATCGACATTTCCCGGGATGGATAAAAATGGCTGTCACTTTCCATCAGGCACCTCACAATCCATGATGTCATCCTCATCCAGCGGACAGATGAGATCGCCTTCCAGCGGATCAACGAGACCCTCTGCAAGATAACGCAACAGATGCATGCGGCGAGTAATTCCCCCCTGGTTTACCCAGTACTGTCTGGCAACTGAAGGCCCATGTGAAAGCCATAGTTGCATCAGGCGAGCATCTGTCCGGACAACTTCGGCAATTGCCGTTCGCCCAGTAACACCACGACTGATAATGCGTCCGGTCAGTGGTACCGTTTTCCGGCAGTGTTCACATCCCTCATAGTTGCGGAAGAAGAGATTTTTCGGTTCACACAGGCCAGCGACAGAACAATATTTTTCGAGACGCGCGCGGGTTTCTTCATCAAGCTCAGGGGCTTTGACTTCCCACGGTACCCGGCAGTGTTCACACAACAGCGGCACCAGACGCTGGCCAATCAGGCCGGTGATGAGTGCAGCATCCGCCAGAAGGTGGCGATCAATACCGAAATGCTCCATACGACGCAGGGAACCGATAGGGCTCTGGGTGTGCAGGGTCGACAGCACCAGGTGGCCGGTTTCACTGGCGAAAATGGCGGCGAGAAGGGAATACAGGTCACGGATCTCACCGTTCAGGATGGCATCCGGATCGAGACGAAGTGCAGAGGCGTTTCCGTTACTCCAGGCGCGGCTGATGGCTTCCGGTGAATTGTCATCCGGCATAACAGGGGTCTGAATACCACCCGGAATACGCCCTTCGGGCGGGTTTTCCAGCGTGAGCAGGCGCTTTTTACCGCCGGTCAGTTTTAGCCAGATATCACTGAACACGCGCAGCGTGGCGCTCTTCCCTGAACCAGTAGGCCCGGTCAGCAGCGTCATGCCTTCCGGCATACGCAGGATCTGCATGATGAGCTTAATCTGCTCCGGCAGAAAACCCAGTTGCGGTAGCGTCGGTATGTTGTCCCCGTCATCCGGGATCAGACGCATGACCACTATCAGCCCATCCGGAGTAGGACGGTGTTCGTAGCGCGCGCCATAAAGGCCGGCGCGGCGGGCGAACTTTGCATCGATGCGCCCTGACTGCTCACGACCGGCAAAGAATGACTGCTCGCGCACGTCGCACATGGAAAGATAAGATGTGGAGGCCAGCGTCATACCCTCCACATCTTTCACTTCATCCACCACCTCCAGCTCGCCGTGAATTCGCAGCTGAACGATGCAAATCTTGCGGTCACCGCTGATTTCCATATGTATATCAGAAGCATTAAAGTCGTTACCCAGCCTCATATAGCTGATGACCTTATCCTGCGACACACTGACGTCACGGTTACTTAGATCCGCCTCGCTCACGCCCTGGTTAAGCCCTCGGCCCTGACGTTCTGCCACTTCACGCCGCCGGTTCAGTTCGCTGAGAGTAACAAACTCAGTTTTTGCGTCAGACCATGTACGGGTGACATCCATAACCCAGCGTTGTATGCCAGGGTCTTTTCGCCGGTTGCCGTCGATGAGTAGCGTAACCCCACCAGATGGATGCTGCTCGGCAAAGACAAAATCCATGATTTCTTTATCAGGAGACATCATCACCTCAGAATGAAAGTTCAGAATTGTCGCTGAGGCGTACGATCGTGGACGTAACCTCCGTGACCCGCTTTGAGGTTCCGGGAAGCTGATCGCCTTTTGCTACTTCTGTGACTCCGCCATCCGGCAGAACAATGCGTGCACGCAACTGCGAGCCGCGACCGTAAATCTCCTGAAGGCGCACACCACCGGTCCGCTTTTCACTGGCAGCACTGGCAGTCTGTTGTGTAGGAGCTGGCTGCGCCATAAGCGGCATGGCAGGCTGGGTGGCAGTAGACAGATAATTCCTGTCAGTACTCTGTCCGGACTGGCTTTCGCGTAGCTGCTGCTCCAGACGCGCCGTCTGCACTTTCTGCTCCAGAATGAGGTTGCGCGCCTGAGCTGCTTCGAGTTCGCCAAGCGTAACGTTCGGCGGAAGCGCATCACTGGTTACGGTTGCCACTGCCTGCCCACAGAACAGAGCGGACAGCAGCAGGCCCGTTCCCGCGGGATTAATTCTGCGCATAAATGCTCCCCTTCATGGTGTAGTCGAACTGCCCCTGCGGGCTCATAGTGATTGACACGCTGTTCAGGCGGAGCCCGGTCGCATCAAAATCCTGCAGCAGACGTTCAGGCTGCAAACGCGAGCTGACAGTGAAAGTGAATTCGCGCCAGTCCTGTACGGGCATGGCTTTCTCTTGTCCTGGCGCGACCGCTGGCGGTTTCACTTCACTGAACTTGACTTCCAGGTTGCGGCGCTGCAGGTGCGAAATGAAACGCATCAGTTGGGCATCCGCGCCAGGCAAGGCCTCGTCGGTATACTCACTCACGCTGTATTTCCGGAAGGGAATGAATACGTCGCCGTTTTTACCTCCCTCCTGAAGGTTGAAAACAGCAGAATGCCCAAGAAGCACCCTTGCGCGGTGGGAGAAATCCTCCACCGTCGCACCAGGTGTGGCGAGGTAACGCAAGCGTAGGCCTTCAGGGACACATTCACCGTCCGTAAAGCGCCAGCCAGCCACCGAGGCGAAAAGTGGTTCGCGTGTCAGCCAGCAATTACCAAGTAAAAGCGAAACCGGTGGCTGAGAGGCCCATGGATGCGGCGCTCGGGCTGGCGCAGCTGGCTTATCAGCAGACATCGCCATTCGGGTGCGAAACTCGGCCATTGCAGCAGCCTGTTCCGCTTTTTGCTGAACGTCGTCGTACCAGTAAATTCCTGCTGCTGCCACGAGGGTAATAAGCGCAGCAGGCATAATGAGCGACATCGTCGTCAGGCGCTTACCCAGGCGGCAGCGCTTCAGTTGCGAACGGTTTAGCCTGTCTGTGAGCGAGGTCGCATCACAATTATCATCTGCGGTTGCGGCACAGCGCAGACCCGGTGCATCAGCATCGTTAAAACGCAGGAAGTTTTCAGCTGCTGATTCTATCTTCACCCGTGAACCAGTCACGTCACCCATGACAGAAAGCTGCCCACCACTGGCTGCAAAGAAAACCCAGAGGTCTTCGCTACGGCTGAGGCGGTATATCCCCCATGTATTTCCCCCTTCAGACAGCAAAAATGCTACTGCAAGAGAGTAAGGGCTCCGTCTCACACGCCCGGGTGAAACGACCCCCATCATTGATGCGTTACGCCTGCCAGCAACTACGACATGCGTGTCAGGTGATGCTTTTCCCCGGAACCGCGTTAACAGTGCGCTCCGCTGCTGTTCCCAATGAAGACCGGCCATCCAGTCGCGACGGTGGTGAGTGATGCGAATGCCGCTACGGAGTGAAGATTTATTCTTTAATGACATGGATTACCTCAGCAGAACAGGAGTGATCATGATCACGAGCGTGGTACGACCGCGCGTACCGTTCTGGCCGCCGCCCAGGATAAAGTTGTTGGGTGTGAATGTTCCCTGCTTGTTTGCAGAAAGGTTCTGTTGCTCAGATCCGGTTAATACCAGCGTCTGTCCTGAGCGCAGGTTTACTTTACGAGCCAGCCCCTGTGTCGAGGTATTCGGTATATCGTTACGGGTATTCCCGTCCCTACTGATAAATTTCTCTATCTGCGGTGGACTGGTATAGCTAAAAGCGAACTGCAGTTGCACGTCGCCGTTTTCCTGGATGAACGGCAACATGGTCATGAACAAACCGGTGGTGATTGTGGTCACGGTCTGGGAAGAAGTAACCCCGACGTTAGCTGTTGCAGTTGAACTGGAACTTGTCAGAACGCCCTGTTGGTTTGAGAGTTGATAAGCTACTGGCGTCAGATTTGCCGTTGGGTCGGTCTGGTTCAGCGCCATGCTGACGTTGCCCTGCTCGGAAAGCGCTTTAATCAGCAGGCTGGAGCCGGAAAATTTGGCCGCATTGCCTGTTGCCGTGTCGAGAATCGAAATGCCGGCACTGCCTGCTGAAGTCGAAGCATTGGCCATTGAACCGGTCAGAGTGGCGCCAAAATTGTGCAGTGATTTGTATACAAGCCCCCAGTCAAGACCCAGTTGCTCATTGCGCGTCTGGTTGACGCTGACAATCTGTATGTTGAGCTGGACCTGCCTGCTTAGAACCTTATTCTGATACTCAATGTAACGACCGATACGATCCAGAACGTCCGGTGTGTCGGTAACACTCAACGTGCCAGTAGCTGCTGAAAGCCAGAAACGACCAGACTTCGGCGTCAGCATCTGCTCGATGGTTTTACGAATGTCATCGTACAGGTCGCTGTTCATGCCATAATCGGTCTTCTGATTAGAGCTGATGTCTCCGCTCGTCCCCCCCGATGTGCCGCCACCACTGCCCAGCTGATTGCCAGAGCCGGAATTAATTGATGCGCTACTGTTTACTTTCGTATTCAGGATAACGAGCTGAAAAGTACGGGTATCCTGTCGATAAAAATAAACTCCGTTGCCGTCACTGCGCCATGACAGCCCGTACCCGCTGGCTTCGACATCGAGCAGATCACGAACATCTCCCTGGAATTTAAGGCCACGCATGAGCGCCGGTGATGGCTGAACGGAAACGGGCTGAGCTGACGTAGCCCCCATCTGTGCCAGGGGAACCCGACCATTATCATCCGGCGCCGGCAGTTGACCACTCATCTGAGAAGTTACCACGCTGCCGGTACTCACGTTGCTCAGCGCAGCAAATGCATCTGGTGTGATGGAGACTCGAATACCACATAACGCAGTGATGCGCTGTCCCAGCTCAGGAAGTGAAATGCCATCAGGACGATTAATCGTTATCTGGCAGGGAGGAAGATTCTTTTCGTCCGGCGTGGAGACCACCGGCGTGACTGGCTGCAGGTTTACCCAAGGCTTATCCATCCAGACAACAGTTGGTTGTGATATGGACTGACGACTCTGCAACACTCGCTGAGCCGTATCGGCCTGCCCAACGGCTTCCTTGTCAATTTTGCTGATTTCACTCAGCGAACATGATGACAGCACAAACGCAGTAGCAAGTACTGTCAGGCAGAAAGGTATACGCGGCATCCGCAGCTCCCTGATTCTGTTAGTTGAGATAAACAATGCTGCCTTCCGTCACACCGGACGGCAGAGACAGGTTCATATCAGTGCCATCCGCCATCAGCAGACGACCGCCGCTGACGGTCAGGGCAAGCGCAGATGTCACTGAGCGGGCGCGCAACGCGGCATAAACACCGTCTGTTTCAGGTACCCAGATCCACAGGCGACCGTTTTGAATAATGCTTTTGATGCGACTGTCTGGTAACGGCACCATTCCAGTCAGTGCGGTTGATACGGGGCCATCTGTTATTGTCCGCCCGTGACGCCAGTTATTTACGACATCAGCAGTCCGCAGCATGTCTGCTGCAAGCTGATCAGGCTGAGTCTGCTGCAGCGCAAGCCGTACATGCTCGGATGAATGTTGCTGTGCATCACCGGCTATCAAGACGATGACAAGACAAAGCGCGAAAACTGGCAGCGCATATCCCATATCATTTCCCGTCCTGAATCGGCTTATCGTCCACGAATACCAGGCACTGGAGACGATTTGGTGCTACATAGAGGGGTTTTTCTGCAGGGCGATACAAACTAAACAGCTGCACGATAATCGACTCGAAATTACCGTGCAGCGTAAATGGTACATCGATGCGGTAGTTCACAGGCGTTGGCCAGATAACTATCCAGGTACGACTGCTGCCACTCTCACAGCGAACCGATGTAGCCCATTGGATAAGAGTCTCTTTTAACGTAGTGCCTGCCTGCGCGGTCCAGGCCTGTCCGTCTTGTAACGAGGAAATCAATGCTCCCGGAGTGAAAACAGTTTTTCCGCTGACCGGAGCAGTAGGAGAGACAATAGTGGAAGGTGGATTACTGCTCTGAACCGTTCCACCTGGTTTCACTGCACCAGATGAAGTTAAAGGCACACCAAGAGCAGCTTTATTCAGAGGTGCTGACGCAACTGACAATGCTGAAGGCGCAGGAGCCAACTCTGTCGATGGTTTTACCTTGCCAGATGTTAAGTTAGCTGCGGAACCTGCCTGTGTTTTCTGCGCCGGAACCGTTAATTTTTCCCCTTGCTCGCTGGCAGAGAACGGGTTTCGAGGTGTTTTTGCTGTCGTTGCAGCAGATAAAGAGGAAACATCTTGAGGGGTAACTTTTGGTATCCCTGGTGACAAAATGGAATTTTCCGGCCGAGCCGGAGGCAACGGATAGCTGCTATTTCCTGTACCAGAAAATCCCTTAGAACTATTAAGTAGTGTACCTGTAGAAGCCGATTTCCCTGCTCCCTGACTTGTTACACTCGCCTGCAAGGGACCTGTTGTTGAGAGAGCAAGATGTCGATATTCATCACGCAGAACGAAACAAATTTCTCGATTCAGGTCATCTACTCGCATACGCCAGGCGGGCCCGGCCAGGATTTGTAAAGCATCTCCAAGCTTCACGGGTCCTATTGAACGCTGCACAGCCGGTAATGGTTTAACGAACAATTCAGAAAACACACCCGGTTCGCCTGAACACAGTGAATAACCTGATTCAAGCATCACGTATCGCATACCTTCCCCAATGGTATTCACCATCTGCAAAGGCATCCTGATATCGATAATCTGATTCAGTGGGTCACGCTGAGCATCTACAGGTCGCGTACTGGCAAGTGTGTAACGATCGTAACGAACAACTTCAGGGGAACGGTTTTGATAAAGATCCTGAACACGGGGAGAACCCTGAAGCCTACTCATGGGTTCAGAGCGAGAACTAAAGTCTGTGCAGCCAGCGGCAAGCAGACATAGCGTGATGGCCCCAAGCCGATAACGTGTCTGCAGGTTTATTTTTACCATCAGGAATCCCCAGGAGTTGTCCGAAACAAGTCGGATATTCTGGCGGGGATGCCTTTTCGGACAATGCAAAACTATTACTGCGAACTGAAGAAAATTTCCTCGGTGGGGCAACCGCTAAAGACCAGGATATCCAGTTTCAAGGGTTATCACCGTTTTCGGGAGCAGGGAAAGGAGCTAAACGAGACCGATTTATCCAGCCAGTTGGCAATACCTTAAAAAGAAAAGCGCCGGAAAATCCGGCGCCTTAGTCTACGACTTTATGATTATCAGGCTACGCGATGTGGAACATGGGTCACGTCACCACGGCCAGCGAGCAAGCCATCGACTGAGATATCCTCATCGAGATTATCCCAGTGAATACCACGTTTACTCAGTTCATAGTCATTACGTTCTTTGTCTGTGGCATTCAGCAGACGGGGAAACCAGGCGATTGGTACGCCCATCACCCTGCCATCGTTTAATTCGACCCACATGGTGGTCTCATCAAATCGTACATTTTTAGCTGAAATAGTCATTCCAGGCCTCCACAAACATCGTCTGGTTATGTTGAACCATCTTAGTCAACTCTTTAAGAGTCCGGGCATCGAAGCCATCGTTCCTGCTCAGTTTAACTTCATCTTCAAGCCAGAATTTCGCTTCACCATCAGCGTTACGGACATGAATATGAGCGGGTTCTAGAGGATTTCCCTCGTTCGAGTAAAAGAAAAATTTGAATCCGTTAATTCTCAGTATAACTGGCATTAAAAAAGTACCCCGCTCCTGCCATGATTATCTTGAATAAAAAAGCGCCAGTCAAACTGGCGCCTCTGTAAAATCCGATCAGGAAATGGCGTAGATCGCTTTTCGGCAGATCCCATAACCATGCCCCAGAAACGGTATGTCATCATCAAAATCCATCGGAGGTTCATTAGCAGGATTGTGTGGCGCAGCTGACTGCTGAGGCTGCTGAGGCTGCCCCCAACCACCTTGAACTTGCCCAGGCTGCTGAGCATTACCGGTACCAGCAGGGGTATTACGACTACCCAGCATCTGCATCGTACCGTTCACACCAACCACAACTTCTGTTGTCCAGCGTTCAACCCCGCCATTATCAGTCCATTTGCGAGTCCGCAGATGGCCTTCAATGTATACCTGTGAACCTTTTTTCAGATATTCACCGGCTATTTCGGCGAGTTTGCCAAACAACACAACGCGATGCCACTCAGTGTTTTCCTTCATTTCACCGCTTTGTTTATCACGCCATGACTCCGACGTTGCAATACTGAGCCCTGTAACAGCTGTGCTATTGGGCATATAACGTACTTCGGGGTCCTGACCGAGATGGCCAACGAGAATAACTTTGTTAATTCCGCGACTTGCCATGATGTAATCTCCTGTACCTAATCATATTCACGCTGCGTCCATTCCCCTTTTTCAAGAGCAATATCGGCCTGCAGACTGGTTTTGTAGTATTCGACTGACTCACGGGACACGGGTCCCATTTCGTTCGCGGTTCCGATATAAAAACCGCGCTGACTGGACAGAACCTGGATCTGTAATTGATACCCAGCTTCTGAAGCCAGTAAACCGAATGGATTTCCCATGCGAGAGCTCCGTTACGTTATCGAGAGAGGTAAATCTCCCGAAAGAGATTTACCGGATGTAAGAAAAAAGAATTAAAACGAGTTCGGATCGTAGTCTTTAGGAGCCGCAGAACCTTGTTCCGGGGTTTGAGATGCATTTGGCGCTGTGTAAACGACTTCCTGGCCTTTCTTAATGAACTCAACCTTAATCAGGCGAGCCTTCAGAGAAGGTCTGGATTCACCGGAATGTTCACCCGACTGAAGGGTAAACACGTCAGCTTTCAGGCCGCTCAGCACAAACCCCAGCAATACTTTCTCCTCTTCATCCACGGCCTTCTGGCAGCGGTTGATGAGTTTTGTAGCCTCTGGGCCCGCAACAGTGACATCGAAACGAGTGTATGACGCATTGTCGGTAGGTCCAGTCAGGGCATTAATGACAGCGCAGGTAAATTCACCGTTTTGGCCCTGTACACGACGAATCGAGCTCAGGTAGCCGATACCGCTTACGTTAAGATTGAAATACTCTTTTTTCTGGCTGGCAGAGGAAGAGGTGGTGGAAGAAGATGCAGTTGTAGTAGCAGTCATGATGTTATCTCCGGAGTGAAAACTAAACTGGTAGCGGAGAAACATCTATCCCCTGCGGGATAACGTTTCCCGCAGGGAAGTCAGCAAATTTTTGCCGACTGGCTGTATTTGTGAAATGGACCTCAACTCGCCAGGAGTACCTGTTCTCAGAGGTTAAACAGGTTTACCACCCGAAGGCGCCACTCTCAGGTTTTATGTGGCATTGGCATGTGATTACCCGAAGGCGCCCTTCTCAAATCACCAGGGCATTGGCAGTTGTCGATGACAACGATTAGCCTCTTTATCATTTATTCAGACGCAGCAGATGTCAACGCCGGTGTGCGTAAAAAATCATCAATGCCAAAAAATAAAAAAAGCGGCACCTTTCGGCACCGCCTGTGAGGTCTGCACCATTAGACCTGATGTTGACCTGCTTACGCAGTTGCTCCGGGGGTGTGTTCAGGACCCGGCACGGTTTCACGGAGTTTTGTGCCTTTTTGACTCACGTTCAGGTGTGGACGCGGCCAACAAGACTGTATCCTGCAAGCACTGCATTTGATGCTCACAGGACCCGCAGTCACGGGGTGCGGCTTCAGAGCCGTCGCAACAATAGCAAAGGCATCCTGTCCCCGCAATGAGAGACAAGGAATTAATTATTCTTTGGTTTTACAGCCTTAGAGCTACGCGCGCTTTTACGTTTCTGGGTGTCGTTGTTTATGATCCCTTTGCAATCAGGATAACGAGTACACCCCCAAAACTCTCCTTTCTGTCCTTTTTTTAGGCGAGTTTTCCCCCCACATAAAGGGCACGATGGTGTGGGTGGTATTCTAATGCTCACCCGCTGCTGTCCTCCCATGCTGACAAGGTTACGGGTCCATCCGACCTGTCGCTGCAAAAAATCATTCAGGGTAAGGCGTCCTTCTGCTACTTCATCCAGAGCCTGTTCCCAAAGTGCAGTCATTCCCGGGTCGGTTAACTGCGAGGGCAGAGCATCAATGACATCAGCACCAAGATCAGTCGCGCGAAGCTGCTTACCTTTGCGCACAATAAATCTGCGGTTCAGCAGTTGCTCAACGATACCTGCACGGGTGGCTTCCGTGCCTAATCCGGCTTTGTCCTTCAGTACCTTACGAAGAGCAATATCGGTAACAAACGCTGACGCGTTCATCATAGCGCCGATGAGTGTTGCGAAAGTATAGTGAGCCGGCGGACGAGTCATTTGCTGCACGACCTCTGCACCGTTTACTCCGCAACGGTCACCCTTCCTGAGAGGAGGAAGTTCAATACTGAGATCATCATCCCCTGCACTATCCTCTTCCTCCTTACTGAAAAGGACCTTCCAGCCCATTACAATCTCCGTCCTTCCTGTTGTGCGGAACAGTTGCCCGCCAATGTCAAACTGCAGACGAGTAATATCAGATTCGTGCAGGGGAAGAAATTGTGCCAGATAATTTCGGCGGATAAGGGTGTATACCCTTCGCTCTGCCTCACTTAACGCAGAAAACTTAAACGCGTTTCGGGTAGGGATAATGCCATGGTGAGCTGTGATTTTTTTGTCGTTCCATATACGCGAAACAAACGAAGTATTTAGACCTGAAAGAAGAGAACTACACTCTGGATCAGACAGGCCAATAGCGGAAAGAACCGAGGGGATTTCCTCACGCATAGACTCAGGAAGGTATCCACAATCAGTTCGTGGATAAGTGGTTGCCTTGTGTTTCTCATAGAGGCTCTGTGCAATGTCAAGCACCTGCTGGGGTGACATATCCCAGAGCAGGCCACAGGCCTGTTGTAAAGTGCCGAGCGAAAAAGCCAGCGGTGCTGCCGCTTTTTCACGCTTCGTCTCACATTCTGTTACGGTCGCTGCTCCAGCCTGCCGGCAAAGATGCGCTACCTGCTGCGCTATATTTTGGTGTACACAGCGTTTTTCTTCGTCGGTATAAACCTTTGCAGGTACCCATTGCGCCGGAAAAGTTCTCCCTCCCGCACTCAGAAGCGCCTTAACCTGCCAGAAAGGTTTTGGGACGAATGTCGCTATCTCCCGATCACGCCGGGCAACCAGTGCCAGGGTGGGAGTCTGCACCCGCCCGACAGAAATCACACCGTCGAATCCTGACTGTACTGCAAGCAGTGTATACAGACGGGACAGATTCATTCCAATGAGCCAGTCGGCACGAGCGCGACCAAGTCCAGCATGATACATTCCAAGAGTTTCGGCACCCGGTCGCAGATCCTGGAGAGCTGCACGGATGCTCATTTCATCAAGGGCAGAAAGCCAAAGCCGCTGTACAGGACCGTCCCAGCGGCAATATTCCAGCAATTCACGGGCAATTACTTCTCCTTCCCGGTCCGCATCAGTGGAGATAACCACATCATCGACCTGGCGCAGCAGCCGCTCAATAACCTTGAACTGAGACTGCGTCTCCTTTTTTACCACCACCTGCCATGGGGAAGGCAGGATCGGCAGAGCAGAGAGCGACCATGGTTTGCCATACTGTTGACCGTATGCTTCAGGCGGTGCGGTCTCCAGCAAATGCCCTACTGCCCAGGTAACAGTGACGCCAGGGCCAGTTAGAAAACCGTCGCCACGTCGGGTGGCACCCAAAACATTCGCAAGATCTCGCCCCTGTGAGGGCTTTTCGCAGATAAACAACCGCATGGTGGTTCCCCGGTCAGGCAGCCCGATATCGCATACGAAGCAGGTTTACGCTCGATTCATTAACAGGCGGTGAGAAAGCTGAGCGCTTTTCACCAAGAAGAACAGACAAATCTGGCTCTCCCGCCACCTCGCATGCTTGTTTCCATGTTTCGTTGTTTTCCACAGCATCAAACCGGGTAGCATCAATACGGCGATAAGATAAAACAGAGCCATAGACCTGACGAATTAATCTGCCACCTTCGCTAAGATGATGATCACGGCGGGAACGTGTAATTAATCCATAATGCGATGCCTGTAGTGCCTTTTTCGCAAACTGATCGAATCCTACTAACAGAAACACACACCTGTAACCCAGAGGGGTTCGTGTAAATACCTGGATATCGAGTGGCTCAACAGATGCAACTTCTGTCAATGTAATACCAGGCGGCAACATTGACATCTCAGCATCAAGTTGCTGTATCAAAGCAGTCATAGAATCTGATGCAACCTTGATCTTTTCTTCCAGGTTAAACATAGCAACATCAGCCCATGGATTATTTCGCAGGGAATCCTGGTTAATCAGAGTCGCACGGTGGAAAAACTGAGGCATACCGATAATTCCATGCCTTGCAGGCTTTTCACCGTCCTGTTTTTCAGGCTGACGCCCTTGCCATAACCCGATTGCGTAATTCGTATGCAGTGCGATCGTCATTTCAGACTGCAGCGCACCAGTTCTTTTCTCATTTTTTTCTGCCATCGTTGTCACCTGTGCTCAGTTAAGATGAGCAGGCATAGTCCTGAAACACCGGTATCTCCAACAACGCGAAACTCATAATTCCAAGAACGAAATTGTAAGTTGGTTAAAATTTGTACTTGCTGCGCCCCGCAGCAAGCTCGTTTTTTAACCAGCAGCAGTACTTGCCCGCAAGACCCCAACCACAACACATCGAAACCTGATTCTTTTTTGTACTTGTTGCGCCCCGCAACAAGGTCATTATTTAACCAGCAGTAAAACCATCCCGCGAAACATTAACCACTACACATTAGAATTGATTATTTTTTGTACTTGTTGCGCCCCGCAACAAGCTCACTTTTTAATCAGCTGTGAAACCATCCCGCGAAACATTAACCACTACACATCAGAGTTGATTATTTTTTATACTTGTCGCGCCCCGCAACAAGCTCACTTTTTAATCAGAAAAGATATTTGATGCCATAATCATTTCTGGACCTGTTGCCGAATAGCCGCAATCATCGCCCTTACCTGCCCCTGAGACGGGCGTTTCGCAGGTTGAACAGGGATGTTGGCTGTGGGTACAGTACGTGATTCAACCGGGCGGGAAATTGTTCCACCAGAATTCGCAGACGCCGTATCCTCTGAAATTTTCAGCTCACCACTTCGCGCCCTGCGGAGCATAGAGAACATCCAGCCCACCGGATTGTTGAGCCTTCCAAGGGCCTGTTGCTCACGCAGCATGTCAGCAAGGGCCTTTGCCATTGTCTCCGGAAGCGAAGCCATCTGCGTACTCAGCATCTGCCTGTCTTCACTGTTCAGAGCGTTCAGAAAATCATCTGGCAGGAATTGCTCACCACACGGTACGTACGTTTTTTTATTCACACTGTGTGTGAAAGAACGTACGTTACAGTCCGAATTTCGGACTCCGGCGTAAGTCCTTGATTTTTTACTGAGTCCATTTTCCGGACTCTGTGAATTATCAGGTTTAAGGGAACTGAGTCCGTTTTCCGGACTCAGTGAATTCGGGCTGTTTTTTATGCGTTTTTTACTGAGTCCTGATTTCGGACTCGGTTGCACAGCCTGTCGCTGACGAGCCATTTGCTCTGGTGTGGCGGGTGCACTTAGCCGGCTCTCAATAATGGCCAGGCGGCTGTGACGGTGGCGCATTCCCGGATCATGAAGGATATCATTGACTACAGCCAGCGCCGTCATACGGACGGCTTTATTCCTGCTCAGGCAACTCTCTTCAACAAGGGTCAGCCAGCCCGGATCAAAAGTCTCAGCATCACGGTAGCCCAGCGGCTCATCATGTTGTGCATAGATATTGCCCCGCACACGACCATGGTCGTCGCGAACACGCTTACACAGGCTGAGCCAGCCTGTAAGACGCAGCATCAGCAGAACGCGGCTGACCGTATCTCTGGAGGCCTTCTCTGAATGTGCCGACGCCAGCTGAACCTGGAGCTCATCATAAGTCGGGAAAACAGCACCTTCATTCTGCTGTGCATACAACCGGATCATCACCCAGGCGGTTTTATCCAGTGGCGAAAGACGTGTATCCAGAAACAGCTGCCGGGGAAACGCATCATGGACATTTCCCATAAAAAGAAGCCCGCTGCGCTCCTGACCGACATCACCAGTGTCTGTACGCCGTTCGAGACTACGCTGCATCCTGGACAGTGTATGAGCAACTATGCTGTCTGCCGGAATGGTCATTTTCTGCTCTCCTCTTCAACCTGAGACAGCACAATGCCGGGACGAACCCGGCACTGTACGGTCAGCAGCGGCATTCCGTTACCGCCGTATTTCACGGTTATAGGTCTCATGATCCATCAGCCACCAGTGTTTACCTCCATCCTTACTGAGGATGCGCCAGAACGGCCCAACATCTATCTTGAGATAGCCGTTCATCGTCAACCGACGGAACACCTTCTCACCGCAGCACACTGCGCTGAACAGCCGTTGCGCCCTGCGACGAACCGAGGGGGAAACGTACTGACGTGAAGAAAAGTCGGTCATCTGCATCATGCTTCCTTGCGCTGTTGTGATTCACTCTTGCGGGATGGAGTTGTCTCCCGGCACCACTGGCAGACCCTGCTCCAGACTGCGGTCAGTGACAGGCCATGCTGCTCAGCGGCAAGCATCATCGCTTCCAGAGCCTGATGAGAGTCCGGGGAGGATAGCCCGGCAGCCTTCCACTCGATCCATAGTGCCGAATCCTGTGGCTCCGTCAGAGACTGTGTGCGGCCCTGGCGAGACTCTATCCCCATCAGACGACGCCGTGCGCTAACCTCTGATGGAGACAGGCCGAAGTATTTATCAATCAGTTCCATTGAACCGCCAAGCTCAAGCGCCCGGTCTATCATCAGCATTCGTTTCTGCTCATTACGTGCCTGGTTGAGCATCAGCCAAAAATTTTCGTGATTCAGGCTAACATCAAGCACAGAAACGTGTGACTGGCTCAAATAATGCAGCTCATCAAGGCTCAGCTGACTCAGTGCGCGTATCTCCTCGAGTGACATTCCCAGCGACTCACAGCGGCGGATATTGCCGTTTTTAACATCCATCAGCAGTGATGAAAGGATGGCCGTGGTGGCCTGTGAAAGGTTGTGCTGGCTCATAGGGCCCCTCCTGATATCATCTGATCGGCAACAAGCAGAACATCAAAAAGCCAGCCCGACAGGCAGGCACTCCATAAAAAAATGTCACTCATGTTTACAGCCTCCCGCCGTAATCTGCTGTTGAGCCTGCGCACCAGTCAGGCCTTGATGAACTTCTGTATCCCGCCCTGCGAGCCAGCCCGCTACGCGTGCTGCTCTGTCGCCACGGCATTTACCAGCTGCCCTGACGCTTACAGCACCAAGGGGGTCGCCGGTGTGACGCTGGGCAAGCCAGCGCTGAAGCATGGAATTCTCACATTCTGAAGGCGCAAATGACTGCAGTACCTGCCAGACGCCAGATACCCACCCTTCACGAAACTGATCGGCTCGGCGACGGAGCGTGTTCTTAAGAATCCGGCGCTTCCGGTATCCGGCAATCTGACCGTCAGTGTCTGCACGAAGTTGCCGCTGTAAAACGGTATAGATATAGAGCGCAACTTCAGCTCTCCCGCTGAAACCATAAAAGTGCAGAGATCGGCGGACGCTTTTTACACCACTGCAACTTGTGTGGACATGCCAGCCAAACCAGCAGCGGCAGCCCGTAGCCATGCAAACCACCGTTGCAAGAGAACTTAGCCAGGCTGGCACTTTTTCAGCATTACTGGTCAGGTTCTGGCAAACGGACTCCTGGATATCATGAAGAGAAAGCATGTCAGGGGTCAGGCCATGACGCTGCATCAGCCGTTGAGCCAGCGCCACTGCACGGGCCGCCTCGTGTGGATTACTGTTCCGGGTACCCAGCGCCATCAGTCGCCGGATACGTGCAATCACTTTTGTGTTTTCAGACATGGTGTAGCCCCCTGCTGCCGACAGCACGGTGAACATCCTGCTTCTCCTTCACCTCCTGACAAGCAGCACACAACTCCACGCCCGGTACTGCCAGCTGGCGGGCTGCGGGAATGTCCGCGCCGCAGCATTCGCAAATCTCTTTTGACGGGCGTAATGAGTGCACTTTTGCCCTGATAGCATCGATACCGCGTTGGGTGAAAATAGCGGTACTGGCCTGAGCCATTTCATCATTCAGGTCTTCAGACATTTTCCCCTCCCTTCGCAGCCAGACGCTGCAGCTCACGCAGACGACGTATTACACGAATAAGACGCATTGTTTTTACAACAGTGACATCATCGAAAACGGCAGTATCTGCAGGTTCCTGAGAGCCAAAAAAATTCAGGCAGAACAAGAACATATTGAACTGTTTGTTAGGCAGTGAACCTGATAGCCCTGCGAGGAAAAGAGTAAACTCACTGGAGTTCTCTGAAATGGAGAAACCAGCTGAACGATGGTCTTTATTCTCCCGAACACAGTCCGCACAGCCCATCGCTTCAGCAATTTCGAAAGTAAGCCGATAAGTCATATCCTGCAGGTGCTCGATGTCGTCCTGTAATGCAGGGATGTGCCAGATATCATTGACCGGCTCCAGCCCGGTTGCCGCGAAGGCCACTGAGCTAACTGAAGAGATGGAGGACTCATCCTGTTCGCCAAAAGCAGAAATGAGGGCGCTGGAATTAACATCTGACTTAAATTGCCATTCTCCGGCGCTATCAGGATTCTCTGTCTGACCGGTAACCACAGGATTTCCGCCAAACAGGTCATTCTGTACTTCACGACGCGTCTCACTTCCAACAGACATATCGCCGGGAAGTGCAGTATTGTCCTGAAGTTCTGGTACAGCTTCCAGACGCCCTGGCGTGGTCAGCGTACCGCTACGCAGACCAGTAACAGGGGGCTGGGATGATTTATCTGCAGGCAGGGTCGTAACTGGTGGTGTTGTGCGCTCCCGCCCACCTGACTGTTCAGACGCAGGTGTAGGTGCTGGCAGTGGAGGTGGCTCGCCAAACTGTTCCCGGCGTTTTTGCTCACGAGGATCAAGTTCAATTAACCAGCGGTCATAATTCAGGCTTGGATGGGGAAGAGCCTTAACCAGTTGACCGATAAACTCATCCCTGAAAATATCAAGGGCATAGCTTTCAGGTTCATCAAAACACCGGCAAACTGCACCAAACACATCATCAAGAGAACATTCTGGGTTTACGTCACCGCTGAAAGATTTCCAGACCTTCATAGCAGAAGAACGAAGGCTTAGGAGTGGTGTTGCCTGACCACGACTCATACCACTTTCAAGCAACTGGGGCATATGTGGATACAGGTAATTAAGCGTATCTTCCATTCGGCTTACGCTGGAGTAATCAATAGGATAACCTTCCTTGCCCAACAGATCCGAAAGCTCTCGCAAAGTCACACTTCGACCCAGTTGCTCTTCATAAATTACGCGCGCTTTATGAACACCAAATGCCTTTTCTATATAGGTGAGATCTCCCCTGACCTCATTCTCAGCCAGATGACCAACCAGACATTTTAGACGTCCAGGCCAGGGTTTAAAGATTGTATGAACGCGATAAAAACGTTCATCACCAGTCTCCTGCCAGAGTTCGCAGAGGATCTGATACCGGGTATTTCCTCCGTCACTAAAGATATAAACATCATCACCATCCGGATCGCGGGTTACTTTTGGAATCGAATCCAATCCTCGAGCACGGACGGAAGCTTTAATTTCCTCAAAACGAGGGTTGCGCCCTTTGCGCGGGTTATCCGGATTGGGGCGAAGCTGGTCAAGGGTAAGAACCATTGCCATTTCGTTTACTGGCTGTGTTACAGGAGGAGTATTATTATCAGCAGCCTGAGCTGGTGATTTTCCTCGCTGCAACATGGCGTCGCCAAGGTTGAGACCACGGGCATTGCTCATGCAAACCTCCCGGTCTGACCAGGGTTAGCAGAGAAACGCGTATATCGGCCTTCGTATTGCAGTCGGATGGTACCAATTGGTCCCTGACGCTGTTTGCTGACAATAATTTCAGCAACCCCCTTGTCTTCAGTGTTTTCGTGATAGACCTCATCACGATAGATAAAGACAATTACATCAGCATCCTGTTCCAGGGCACCGGAATCACGAAGATCGCCATTGTTCGGCCGTTTATCAGCACGACTCTCTAGTTGACGATTCAACTGCGAAAGGGCAACAACCGGACAACCCATTTCTTTCGCCAGCGCTTTGAGTGACCGCGAGATTTCAGCAATTTCCTGTGTGCGGTTCTCCTGATCCGGACAACGCATCAGTTGCAGGTAATCAAGGCCAATGACTGAAGGGTGACCATAACGGCGGGCGTTACGACGGGCGCGAATTCTGAGCATGGCGGGGGTCAATGAGCCTGTGTCATCTATGATGAGGCGGTCTTTAAGGTCACCCATCAATAGTGAAGACGCGTTTGAAACACGCGCCCAGTCCTCATCATCCATCTGGCCATTTTTTAAATGTGTTAAATCTACACTGCCAAGTGAAGCGACCATACGCATGAGGATCTGCTCGGTGGGCTGCTCAAGGCTGTAAAACTGCGCATGTGTATCGGCTTTTTTCAGAAGTGAATTCAAAATCAGGCTGATCAGAAAGGCAGTTTTCCCCATTGAAGGCCTTGCTGCTATAAGTATCAGATCAGCTGCCTGCAGCCCGCTGGTCATGGCATCAAAATCTTCAAATCCCGTAGGCGTACCAGTAATACCATCAGGCACATTGCAACGACGTTCCAGCTCTGTAAGGAGTTTTTCCATGCCGTCAAGCAGCGTCACGGCCTGCTGTGGTTCTGAACGTTCTGCCAGCCGGGTAATTTTTTGCTCTGCGGTTTCCATCACCGCCCCGATATCAGCACCGGATGCCTTAACAGTTTCGGTTATCTCAGCACCAATGGCGACCAACTGTCGCCCCTGGCTGTATCTGGCAACAATGTCACAGTAAGCGACGATATTGGCCGCACTTGGAGTATTTTTGGAAAGTTCTGCCAGATAGGCGAATCCGCCAAGTTGCTCAAGCGCATCCTTACCACGGTTTTCAATGCTCTCAGCAAGTGTGATCAGGTCAATCGGACGCCCTGCTGCAACCAGGCGCGCCATTTCATGAAAGATGACCTGGTGAACCTTGAAATAAAAATCATCGGTATCGAGACGGAGCGCCACTTCATCCCAGCAGTCGTTATCCAGCATCAGGCCACCAATGACGCTCTGCTCAGCATCCTGAGAAAACAGCCCCGAAACATTTCTGCGGTTGTTAGAGGTCATTCCTCGCCCCCGCATTAGCTAACGCATCAAAATTCGTTTTCCACTCTGGGAAAAGTTCACAAGCCAATTGATACATTGACGTAAACGCTGAGTCGCTTTTACGTCGGGTATTTTTTTCAAGACGATGTACCGGTACGCCCTTAACATGCCCAAGAACATAGACAGTCAGGTCATAGATACATGTCTCCAGCAGGTCGATATGAATTTTGTCTGCATGGGCGCTGTAGCGTTTATCTTCAACGATCGCTTTGACTTCAGCGAGGGTCTCAACAGACAGATTGTCGTATTCCATACAGTTGATAAGCAATTTTGTGACCGGAAGCTGAATGCCAAACGCACAATAAGGCAGCAATTCTTCCATCAGCGCGACTGTACCGCGCATGAACTCCCTGACATCAGGAAGAATTGGTTTGGCAATACCCACCATGGTTCCGGTGGAAGCAAGGATGATTAACTCAGACATCACTGACCGCGAGCCTTGTGAATCGACAATAATCACGCCATATGAATTAAAAAGGGGATGTGAAAGAGCATTTCGGAGACGAACTCGCCCATCAGGCGCATTCAGCATTGCAGTAGGGAGAAAATTACGAGGATCGTTGGAAACGATAATGTCCAGATTATTGATTGACGTACGGGAGATCAGATTATCGGGATCGGATAGATCAACTGTCTGCATCAACAGTTCGTACAAACCACCAGGGGCTTCGTATTCAAGCGGGAATATACTGCTGGCCGTTGGCTGAGCATGATCGCCATCAATCAGAAGTGTTTTGATGCCTGCATCGGCCAGAAATCCTGCAAGATTAGCTGACTGAGTAGACTTACCCTCGCCGCCCTTAGTGGAAACAACAGGTATAATACGAGGCTTAACGCCCAACGTTGGATAATCGATTGATTGTAAATGCATTTTAGCACCTGAAAATTAATCAGGATGCGATTCAACAAATACCGATCATTCTTCTATGGAATTTAACATTTTGTCACAGGGATTGAAAATCCCCGTGTCCTTGGTTCGATTCCGAGTCCGGGCACCACTATTCTTTTTTTATGCTTTCCTATGAATCTCTATCTTGTTGTAATTCAATTGGTTGGTGTAAAAAGTCTTTCCGGTACGTTTTGATTTATCCCTTAGTATCCGGAAAAAATGGGGTCAGATTGCGGGTCGTTCAGTTCGATAAACTGGAGAGGCCCTCATATGTTAACTGACAGCAAAATCCGCTCAGCCAAATCCCTCACAAAATCCTACAAACTCACCGATTCACAAGGCCTGTATCTGACGGTATCGGGCAGCGGCTCTAAGTTATGGTATTTCCGCTACCGCCTCGCCGGGAAAGAAAGCCGTCTGGCCTTTGGCCCCTATCCTCAGATCACGCTGGCGGAAGCCCGCGAAAAGCGCGATGCAGCACGTAAGTTGCTTGCATCCGGCATCAGCCCTTCTCAGCTTCACAAGGCGCACAACACCGCCGTTGATGAATCCCGCACATTCCGGCATACGGCAATGGCGTGGCACACCAGCAGTCTTAAACTCTGGTCGGAAGCCCACGCCGGTAAAATTCTCACTTGCCTTAAACGCTACGTTTTCCCCGTTATCGGCGCGATGGATATCGCTGAGATTGAAACCCGTCATCTGGCGCAACTGGTTAAGGCCATTGACGATAAAGGCGTGCATGATGTTGCCGGACGGGTTCGCCAGCATCTGACCAAAATCATGCGCCATGCAGTACAGCAAGGTGTGATTAAATACAATCCTGCTTACGATTTAGAGGGAGTCGTGACCCCGTTGGTGACCCGGCATCACCCCGCCCTGCCCCTGAATCGCCTGCCGGAGTTGCTGGAAAAGATGGATGACTACAAAGGCAGGGAACTGACCCGTCTGGCGCTGGATCTCAGTCTGCATGTCTTTCTGCGTTCCAGTGAGCTACGTCTCGCACGCTGGGATGAATTTAACCTGAAAGCCCATATCTGGACAGTGCCTGCAAAGCGTGAGGCCGTAAAAGGCGTGAGGTTTTCAGAGCGTGGTGCAAAAATGAAGGATGAACATCTGGTGCCGCTGTCGCAACAGGCGGTCGCCCTGCTGAAGCAGATTCAGGCGATTTCCGGCGAATCAGTCTTCGTTTTTCCGGGCGCACATACCCTGAACAAGCCGATGAGTGAGAACACCATCAACAAGGCGCTGCGCGTGATGGGCTATGACACCAAAACCGAAGTCTGCGGCCACGGCTTCAGGACCATGGCCTGTAGCGCCCTGAACGAGTCCGGGCGCTGGTCAAAGGATGCCATTGAGCGACAGATGAGCCACAAAGAGCGCAACGGAGTGCGGGCTGCCTATGTGCACAAAGCAGAGCATCTGGAAGCCCGGATCGAAATGATGCAGTGGTGGTCGGACTATCTGGATACCTGTCGGGAGAAGTATGTGCCGTCGTATATTTATGCCCGGCAGCATAAGGTTTCTGCAGGCAGCTAAATAATAACCAGGCCACTTAAAAGCAGCACCTGCGTCAGGGCGCTGCTTTTTCGATCCATAGATGTCATTGCCCCGTTTAAATCCGTTTTTCTGAGGTCGTGCTGTAATAACTCAGGCAATTAAACAACGGGAAGTCATACAACTCCTGATTATCTTGACTGGAATATCAATATTCTCGCAAAACATTCAGACCCCGTTTTCTATAAGATATGTCTTAATATACTCAACATATCATTGTTATTATTGCGTTACCTTTGTTAAAACCATATACACCAACACGACAGATTATTGACCCGCATTAAAACAAAGTATCATCAATTAATTAACCAACAACAATAACTGGTTGATAAACATATAATAAAAATATTTTGTAAAATTAAAATTATTTATTGAAATTTAAAAAACAAAGGACTAATAATATTTATACGTTATTACGATGATATCAGGAGATAAATGGCATGCATTATCTTTCTTTAACTCTGCCCGTCTTTTTACAAAGAAACCATGGTATCCTTTTCCATATCCTCATCATAAAGAGCTCAATTAACATTCAGCTAACATCATATCACTTCCGGTTTTATTTCGCCCTTAAGAATAAAGCTACTGCAAAAATAACATTTACTGTAATAAATTCTTTATCATCATTGTTCTGTTTCCCGGAAGGGAAATCAGAGCATCGCATCAACATTGAATATACGTGACAGATATCGCCTCCCTGTCATAATAAAAAAGCCTACAGGTTAATATATAAGTTCACATTTTGTCCTGAGCATACTCCGCTCCGGGTTATATAAAATAACAAAATAACACACCTGCATATCTTTAACTCTCGGTCACAAAATCAACTCCAGTTTAAATCTGAACAGATAAAGGAGATGAATAATGAGTAAGGACAATTTCCCCTCCCCCACACCAGGTATGGATACGGAATGGATAACCATCGGGGAAGCGACAGAAATCGCACATGATCTGGTAACAAAAAGAGTCACTGACAGTGATATTTACCGCCATGCACTGTATGGTGACATTACATTATCGATTTATTTTCAGTCCCCCGTCATTTTACGCAAAGTCAGAGTATCCGAATATAAAGTGACACTCAGGCCTGTTACCAATTCATTAATTCACCGGTTGTGCTTTCTTGACCGAAGCAGTTTCCTCCGTCATTCCAGCCTCATGGTCAGCACCGGTGGAAAATATATATTCCCGAGAAACCGGATTATTGACACCCCACTGAGTGGTCATGAATCTCTGCTGATACAGCACTTACTGGCCCGTTCGCTGTCACTCCCGTTACCGGAAGAACATCATGTTAATCATGGTATTTCTGTCATCATTGCCGGGGAAATATTTCAGCTGTTTGAGCAGACAACATGGCGGGAGAGGATCAAGAAACAAATTATGCACCTTCCCAAAAATATCACCCCGGATATTTATGCACATCCTTCATATAAAAAAATGAGACGATGTTCTCATCATACCTTCTTTCCCCTGTATTATCTTCCGGCCGATGCCTGCTTTGTCATCCGCTGCAGTGAACTGGATAAACTCATGAAACCTGGCGGTGGAGAAAATATCTCTCCGGAGAGCCCTTCACGCACACGGATATCTACCCCACTTTCCCGACTGTTCTGGCTTTCCTGTCGGCGTAATGACACCATCAGTCCCCTGATGAATCAGCCCTATAAACTGCTGTCCATTTTTGAGCAGTGGGCATCAGAGGAGGGTATTACCGATCACCTGAGTGGTGACACACTGAAAACCGCACTTGAAAGAGGTTCTCCCGATAAGAGGAGCTCGCGCAAATAATCCATTCATTTATCCTGCTAACCTGTATTACGGACAATGAGATCCGTAATACGGGTTCCCCCGCTTCCCTCCCCTCCTCCACCTGTGTTTTTTTGTTTTCTCCGGGCATATCCCGTTTCTGCACTGGAGGAAATTATGACATCACATCAGTTATTACGCCTGAGACAGGTTGAAGAGAAAACCGGTCTGAAACGCTCGCAAATCTATCTGTATATGAAAGACGGCACCTTTCCCCGTTCAATAAAGATTGGCCCGGCCAGTGTTGCCTGGCTCGAATCTGAAATTGACGAATGGATAAACCTTAAATTATCCAGCCGCTAAAAATTTTTAGGGAGGGAACAGAATTATGACCCCGACACTGAATTACGCTGTATTAACCGATGCCCTGTGTGCGCTGAAAGAAGGGAATATTCGCCATTGTGAATCGCTGGGATTCACCTTAGACGAAATGACTGCCCTTAATCAGCTGTCGCTTGATGAGTTGTTTGTTGTCAGCAGGGCCTCAGCCCTCTTTATCTCGGTCAATATCCGTCATGATGTTTTGCATCATTTGCTGGCTCAGGCCCGCAAGGAATACCGGCGAAAACAGCAGGTTAACCGGGCGATTCATCTGGGCGGCTCTATTGCCTTGCTGAATCAGTACTTTGGCCTTACCTCCAATGAAGTCTGCCTTCGTCGCCGGTTGCTGGGTGTCAGCGTGCCTTTTGGCCGGACGCCTGAACCCGACGAAGAGACGGATGCCGCTATCTGGCAGCAATGGCAACAATGCCGGGTAGACAACCTTGAGTCACCTGATGCACTGACCGCCATGATGCAGGTAACCGAAACCCTGCTACCGAAAGCCGGAGGGCTGTCACTCACCACGGTCTGGAAGCGCATTGCGCAGTGTGAGCAGGAAGCCGCTGCTTACAGGAGGCCCCTCCATGCCGGATGAAATCGACCGCGATCAGGAGTTTAATGAGCAGCGGCTGGAAGAGATGATTGAACAGAGCCGTTTTAAACCGAGAACAACACCATCATTATTCCACTGTCGTTTATGCGATAAGCCTATTCCTGAACAACGACGACAGGCACTCCCGGGCGTAACAACCTGTACGGAATGTCAGGATAAACTTGAACACCGCAAGTGTTAAGCGTAAACAGTAAGACATATGGGGAATAAATTCCTCATATGTCTTTATCTGTATTATTAAATAAGAATAAAACCTCCTGCCTTATTTTAATTTCCTTTTCCGCCCCCCACGTCTCTATTTGTCCGTCCGATTAACTCTTTCATTTTTGTTTTGAGTTTATTGTTTATAGTCTGACCCGCCCCCCTCATGCTGAACACACCATTACAGAATGGTTGCCCTGTTGGACGTTAATTCGTCCGGGTCGGGTATTGCTCTTTAAAAATATGGGCCGGGCTGTCACACAACCACAATTCAGGGTGCCGCTGAATGTTCTCGCTGACCCGTTAAAACCGGAATGCAGGATCGGGATGTGATCGAAAATGTTATATCTCACCATTTCATTAAAGGGGGCATCATGAGAAAACCCGTTTATTACGCCTATGTCACCCAGGAAACTCAGCCGGATTTGCAGGGCGACAAAAATACGTACTGGACAAAAGTCGGTGTGGCCTTTTCCCATAACGGTAAGTCCGGCCTGAATATTGTCCTGACGCCCGGTATTGCCGTCTCCGGCAAACTGGTCCTGCTTGAACCCCGGGAGGATAACAACCCGCCACAGAGTACGGTACCCGGCGAAACAGCGCTTTAACTCTTCTTTATCACTCCTTACTCCACAGCGTACAGGGTCCGCTGACCTGCGCGCTGCCTGAAATCCCGGGGCTATCATGCTTTCCACCACTGTTTTTCTGGCGGCGGCCATGCAGTGTGCCGCCAGCATTCATCCGTCCACCGCACTTGATGTGGCACGGGTGGAATCCGGTTTTAATCCTTATGCCATCGCCGAGATAGTCCCCAGGGCCAGAAGAGCCTCCGGTGACAATTCTGTTATTTCCCATCTTCCCGCCAGTCGGGCCGATGCCGAGCGCATTATCCGACGTATTGCCATACATAACCGGCGTTATTCCGTCGGGCTGATGCAAATCACCAGCACCAATTTCCGTCACTACGGCGTGACGGCCACCGATCTGCTTGATCCCTGCACCAATCTGTCTGTCTTTGAACGCATCTTCAGCGACTGCTACCGCCGTGGCGGCACCCTGAAAAGGGCGCTGAGTTGTTATTACTCCGGCAATTTCCGTACCGGACAACAGCCGGAAGCCGCGTTTTCCGGGACGAGCTATGTGCAGCGAATGGGTTTAACACCGGCATCTCCCCGCTATGCCGTACCCGGCACCCGCGAGGATAGCTCTGCCACTGCGACTTCCCTGAAGGCCATCCCTGCCGATCCCCCGTCCCGCCCCCGCGTGATCTGGCCGGGGACCGTCGTGCGTGGCATCCCCGCGAAACTTCGTCAGGACAACACCGCCATCGCACCGCTCTCCGCGTCGTCACTGCGCCGGAGTCTCTCCCGGCCAGCCCATGAGGAGGAAGAATAATGACACGTTTCCACAAGCTTAAGGCGGCAGCCAGCCCCGTTTCTGCTGGTGTGCTGACGGCTTTTTCTGCAACCCCGGCGTTTGCCGACGGGTTTCAGCGCGCAAACACGGTGATGGAAAAAGTCTCCACTGGCCTGCATGGCCTGGCGGCCATCACCATCACCGTGGCCGTGATCTGGGTGGGTTACAAGACGCTCTGGAAAGGCGAAAGCCTGTCCCAGTGCGCCTACATCATCATCGGCGGGATCCTGATTGGCGGGGGCAGTGAGATCGGTGCGCTGCTGATGAGCTGAGAGGTCACTTATGGCAAAGCTGCTCAAGGCAATGAAACGTCCGGCGGCACTGTGGGGGGTGCCGATGGTGCCCCTGCTGGGTGTCACGGGATTTACCATCATCATCGCTGTCTGGACTTCTGTCGCGTTCCTTGCCCTGCTCCCGGTTGAATTTCTGGTGATGAAGTCGCTCACCCGGAATGAACCCCTGCGGTTCAGCCTGATTGCCGTCTGGCTCAGGGCAAGAGGAAAACCGGCAGCAAACCGTCTGTTCGGCGCAACCGCCTTTATGCCCGTTGAGCATGAGGCCGTTGATATCACGGAGTTTCTCACCACCATGAAACTGAATCAGTGTGCCACGCTCAGAAAGTACATACCGTATTCATCGCATATTCATCAGCATGTTGTCCGCTCACCAGACAGTGACCTCTACTGCACCTGGGAACTGACGGGCACCCCGTTTGACTGCGAATCAGAAGAAACCCTCAGTATTGACCGCAACCAGTTGCACGGACTCATCCGCTCCTTCGAGGGAATGCCGGTCACCTTTTATATCCATAACGTGCGGGAGCCGTTCTCGGATTCACTGCACAAGGCGTCCGGCAACCCTTACGCCGATGAAATCAGCCGTCTCTATTATGCTTCGCTGGCGGCGGATCCGTTTCGCCGTAACCGCCTGTTCCTGACCGTCTGCTACCGCCCGTTTGTCCGTCTGGAAAAGGCCGGACGCAGACGTATGAAAGACGGTCAGAAGCTGAAAAAGCTTGGCGGCGCGCTGCGGGAAATGCTGGAAATCAAAGGCTCACTCGATACCGCACTGTCACGCTACACGGCCCGTCCTCTCGGCACCTTCACCGAAGGCAACGCGGTATTCTCCTCCCAGTTAGCCTTTTATGAGTACCTGCTGACGCACCAGTGGCGCAGGGTGCGCGTCACCCGCACTCCCGCGTATTCGGTGATGGGATCGGCAGCGCTGTTCTTTTCGGCAGAGTCCGGGCAGATAAACCACGTCAGCGGCACGCACTATTTCCGGGGGCTGGAAGTGAAGGAGTTCCCGGAGGAGACGGCGACGGGGATGATGGACTCGCTGCTGTATGCCCCCTGTGATTACGTGGTAACGCAGTCTTACACCTGCATGTCACGCGAGGAAGCCCGTAAGGCCATCAAACGCACCCGCCGTCTGTTAATGAGTTCGGATGATGACGCGGTATCCCAGCGGCTGGATCTGGATGTGGCGCTTGACCTGCTGACATCGGGGAAAATCGCCTTTGGCAAACACCATTTCTCCCTCATGGTGTTTTCCCGCACGCTGGACAGTCTGGTGGCCGATACCAGTGAAATCAGCAATGCCCTGAACAATCTCGGCATCACCCCGGTTCCGGCAGCGCTTTCACTGTCAGCGGCGTATATGGCGCAACTGCCCGGTAACTATCGCCTACGGCCACGCCTGGGCGAACTGAGCAGCAAGAACTTTGTGGAGCTGGCCGCACTGCACAACTTCTACCCCGGCAAACGCGATAACGCCCCCTGGGGAGATGCGATGGCCCTGCTGCGCACCCCGTCAGGGGATGGCTACTACCTGAACCTGCACAACACGCTGGCGGACAAGGACGAGTTCAACGAGAAGAACCCGGCCAGTACCTGCATTCTCGGTACCAACGGTTCGGGTAAAACCATGCTGATGACGTTTCTGGAAAACATGCAGCAGAAATATGGCCGCGCGGACAGTTTTTCGCCCGATACGAAAACGAAACGGCTGACAACGGTGTATCTGGATAAGGACCGGGGCGCGGAAATGAATATCCGGGCGCTGGGCGGCCGTTACTTCCGTATCACGCATGGCGACCCCACGGGATGGAACCCGTTTTCGCTGTCGCCCACAAAACGTAATATCAGTTTTATCAGCCAGTTGATGAAACTGCTGTGCACGCGTAACGGTGCGACCATCACGCCCCGTGATGAGCGTCGCCTGAACGACGCCGTTAATGCCGTGATGAGCAATGAGCCGCAATACCGTACCTGTGGTATTACGCGCCTGCTGGAGAATCTGCCGGAGCCTGCCACCCGTGAGGCACAGGAGAACGGTCTGAGCATCCGCCTGTCGCAGTGGGCGCAGGGCGGCGAGTTCGGCTGGGTGTTTGATAACGCCACAGACACCTTCGATATCAGCCACTGCGATAACTTTGGCATTGACGGCACGGAGTTTCTGGATGATGCGAACGTCTGTGCGCCGATCTCCTTTTACCTGCTGTACCGCATTACCACTCTGCTCGACGGGCGACGACTGGTTATCTTTATGGACGAGTTCTGGAAGTGGCTTCGGGACCCGGTCTTTAAGGATTTCGCCTATAACCGACTGAAAACCATCCGTAAACTGAACGGGATGCTGGTTGTGGGCACCCAGTCACCGGCGGAGATCATCCGGGATGAAATTGCGCCCGCCGTGATTGAGCAGTGCGGAACGCAAATCCTGGCAGCCAACCCCGGTGCCGACCGGGAGCACTATGTTGACGGGATGAAGTTTGAACCGGAAGTGTTTGATGTGGTGAAAAATCTGGATCCGCAGGCTCGTCAGTATGTGGTGGTAAAAAATCAGTTCAGGCGCGGCGACACCCGGCGCTTTGCCGCCCGCGTGACGCTCGATCTCTCCGGTATCGGCAGATACACCCGGGTCATGAGCGGCAGCGCCGATAACCTCGAAATCTTCAACTCAATTTACCAGGAAGGGATGCAGCCGTATGAATGGCTGGACTCCTACCTGGCTCAGGCACTCTGACAACATGAAGGAGAACCATGATGAAAAGGCGTTTTCATGCCCTGATTTTCGCGTGCGTGATGGTCAGCCCGCTGGCACATGCCGGTATTCCCGTTCTGGTGGATGCTGACCCACTGCGTGAAGCCGAATGGCTGAAAGAAGCGCAGCGCTGGATGCAGACTGCGCAGCATTATCAGAGCCAGATCCAGGCGTATAAAGATCAGTTGGCAACGGCCACCGGCATCCGTGATATTGCTGACTTTGTTGACCAGGCCAAAAGCCTGAAATCCGACCTTGAGAAGCTGCGCAAGCCAGGGCAGGCACTCAATGATCTGCTGCTTTCCGGCGGTTCTTCCGGGCAGTTCGATGCCCTGTACGAAAAGTATAAAATTTTCGACACCTGCAACACAGAACAATCCGAAAATTACGCCAGGGTCTGTAAGCAACAAGTCATCAATAAGGCGATTCAGTTTGAGCAGACTGACGAGATACAGGGGCAGGTCAGCCAGATGCTGGGGGAAATTAACAGCCTCTCAAACCGTATTGCACTTTCCAGAGACACAAAGGAGTCTCAGGACCTTGCCAACAGTATTCAGCTAAAATCAGTAATGCTGAACACGCTCACTGACCAGTGGGAAATCAGCGTGAAGGCAGCAGAACAGCGCGAAAAAGTGCTGGAGAACGAGCGTATTAAACAGTGGAATCAGCAGCAATTAAATGCTCCCACATTGAAATTTCATGAATAAATAAGGAATGGAGCGCAAATGAATAAAATCATCGTTATCTTAACCCTTTCATTTATTACAATAATTTCCGGATGTGACGAGGAAGCCAAAACAACACAATGGTATCGTGATCATCCGGATGAATTAAAAACGGTTTATGAAAAATGCCAGAAAACCGGCAGTGCTTCAGAAAACTGTAAAAATGCCAACGAAGCGCATTATCAGATCCAGCAACTCAATGCTCCCACACTTAAATTCCATGAGTAGAGAGGTTCACTATGGCTGATCTCGGTACATTTGAATTTATAGAGAAGCAGCTAATTGGTGGAATAACACAATCCACCAGTGGTCTGATGATGGAACATTCTGCAATGGTTATGGGACTGGCGGCGGCGTCAGCCACCCTCTATATCCTGTGGCGTGGATACCAGACTCTGGCGGGTAAGCTGTCCACGCCGATGGAAGATGTCATGTGGGACCTCATGAGGATGGCGATCATTCTGTCTTTTGTGGCAAACGTCAGCGGTTATCTTGACAGCGTTATCGACTCTATTAATGGTTTAAAGGAGGGATTTTCCGGCGGCGATAATATATGGCAGATGTTAGATACGCTATGGGATAAAGCAAAGGTACTCGGAAAAACACTGCATGACATGGATAATTCAACATACATAAAAGATGAGGGCATGACTGCTCAGCTTTATGTCTGGCTTGGGGTGTTCGTTTTAATGTTGGTCACAGCCTTTGTCTCAATGATCGCGGAGGTGATGATTTTACTGCTGAGTATTACTGCGCCCATATTCATATTCTGTCTGATATATGGATTTTTACGCCCTATGTTTAATAACTGGCTGCAAAATATATTTGCAGCCATATTAACGGTTCTTTTTTCAGCCTTATCATTAAGAATGGTTATAAATTTTGTGACCAAAATATTAACGCAATCACTGGCCGGAGCTGCAAAAGCCAATATTGTGGAGTTAGGCGCACAGGTCTGCCTTGCCGGTATCTGCGCGGCAATACTGGTTTACCTCTCCGCCAGGCTGGCCGGAGCACTCGCCGGGGCGAGTGCGACCATATCCATGCAGGGACTGGCGGCGGTGGGTATTGGCGCTGCGGCATTTGGTGCCGGAAAACTGGCAGCAGGAGCCGGGAAGCAGACAACCCGCGCCGTTCAGGACACGCTCCAGGGCTGGAGAGATGCCAGCGCGGGTAAACCCGGCAGCGGTCCGGGATACAGCGCGGCGAAAGCGCGTAAGTATGCGATTGAGCAGATGATCGCCCGCAACGAAGCCCGGCGACTGGCACAAGCCAGAGACTCGGCGGTTCAGAAATTCCATCGTTAAACCTGTCATCCCTGGTCGAAATACCCCCGTTACACCCCCTGGTGAAAACATAGCCCTGTTTTCATTCCACTGATCTCCCTGAGGAAATACCCCATGAAACGCTTGATTGCGCTGGCTTTGCTGTGCGCGCTTTCCGGCTGCGCGCAGTCTCCCCGTCCTCCTGCTTTTAGCGGCCAGGGCGTCCCCGTGAACACCCCACAGATTATGGCGGAGTTAAACAGTTATGAGTGAACAAACCCTCATTGCGGATTCCCGCACCTTCGAGCAGCAGATGATTGAGCGGGACAAACGCGCCACAAAAGCCGGGTTTATGGTGGGCGGCACGGGCCTGCTTACCGCCATGCTGGCGCTCATCGCCCTGGTGCTGATGCTGCCCCTGAAACAGACGGTCGTTGAACTGTACACCGTGGATAATCATACCGGACGTGTGGAGCACGTCACCCGTGTGTCAAAAACCCACCTGACGGCGGAAGACGCTTATCAGAAGGCGATGACCGCCAGCTACGTCAGGCTGCGTGAGCGGTATGTCTATCCCTCCCTCCAGGACGATTACGCCACGGTACAGATTTACAACAGCCCTCAGGTCAACGATGACTATCTGGCGCTGTATGCCGGTAAAGACGCCCCGGACAAGGTGTATCAGAACGGGGCGCATACCGTGCGGATCGACATTCTGTCAAACCAGCTCACCGGGGGCACTGACCCCGACAAGGTCGCCACCCTGCGTTACAAAAAGATTATCCGCCGCCTCGCGGACAACAGCACCCGCACCGAATACTGGGATGCCCGCCTGACGTTCCACTCCGACCCCGGCAGGGAAATGAGCGACACCGAACGGGAAGTTAACCCGTTCGGGTTTACCGTGACCAGCTGGCAGGCAGACCGTGAAATCCGGGGAGGCGAATAATGAAAAGCATCATCTTTATCCTGCTTGCGCTGATGTTGTGCGGCACCGCATGGAGTGCCGCCATCCCACAGGCGAGCCGCTACGACGCCCGCGTTCAGCAGGTGGTTTATAACCCGCTGAACGTCACCGTCGTCAGTACCCGGCCCGGCTTCATGACCACGCTGGTCTTTGACAGCGACGAGGCGGTTATCAGCGCCAGACCCGGTTTTGAGGAGGCGTGGGAAGCCGCGCCGGTCGCCAACCGGGTCAGTGTCCGCCCGGTAGCGCTCGTTCAGGGTGCGCCCGGCGCGGACGGGAACACCACACAGGTGGTCATCCCGCCCAACAGTCGGGACTGGCACACCAACCTGCTGGTTGTCACCACCCGGCGGCTGTACAACGTCGAGCTGAACGTCATTGATGATAAATCCCCGCAGCAGCCCGCTTACCAGGTGAGTTACCGCTATCCGGGCGAAGACCGGGAGAAGGCCAGCCGTGAGACAGCGACCAGCGCGCTGGAGCGTGAGCAAAAACAGCAGCAGGCCGACATTCAGCAGGCCCTGAATGCCGCGCAGACGCCGCGCAACTGGGACTACCTCAGTTATCCGGGGCGCGACAGCGTCCGGATTGTCCCGGATTTCGCGTATGACGATGGCCGCTTTACCTTCGTGGGCTTCTCCCCGGCCAAATCCATTCCCTCCGTGACGAAAGTGCTGAACGGCCAGGAACATGTGGTTAACAGCAGTGTCCGCCGAAAAGGCAACTTCACCGTACTGCTCATTCAGGAGGCCACGCCCCGTCTGGTTCTGCGTTCCGGCAACGCCGTGGTCGGCCTGGAAAATCGTGGATTTGGCCGGGTCCGGGCCGCTGATGGTGCCACCGTCTCCCCGCAGGTCGAACGGGTGGAAAAGCCCGCCACCCACTGATAACAGAGGAGTCATGCAGATGAACGACGAACACCCGCATCCTGAACCTGATGAGTCCCGATCCTCCCCGGCGCAACCGGAGGACGACATTGCTGCACTTGAGCGCGAGGCCCGTGCCAGGCGGGAAGCGGCGCTTCTCACCATGCAGGAGGATGAAGAGAACGATCCGGTACAACCCGCTATCAACAAACTGAAAAAGCGCAGGCGCGGGAAAGCCACCGCGTTTCTGGCGCTCGCCGCCGTTGCGCTGATTGGGCTGGCATGGGCGGGCAACTGGGTATACCGCAATCTTCTCTGGCCACCGGGTGAAGAAAAACGACAGGATGCCGCGCCACAGCCGAACCGGAGCGATTACCGGCAGCGTACCGATCTGGGGGCGCACGATACCGCGGCGGACACACCAGAACCGGTGGACAGCATCCCGCGCAGTACGACGGTCACCGGGCCGGAGACGCCACCGGAACTGGATAAAGCCCGTTTTTTGGTCCGGAGGGACAACTCTGCCGCTGCGGCCCGAAACCCGGTCCGGACCCGACAGCAGGAAATGACACAGGCAACCTCTACTGGTCAGCAGACAGACACCACACCGACACCAACGGAATCGTCCCCGGCAGCGGTCCGGCGCATTCCTTACAACCCGGATCTGTATGTGCCGGAAAATACCGCCATTCCCTGCTCACTGGATTACCGCTTTGTCTCGGATCGGGCGGGGAAAATCCGCTGCACGATCGCCGACGATATCTGGAGCGCCAGCGGTAACACGAAGCTGATTGAAAAAGGGACCACCGCCACGGGCATTTACCAGACGGGTGCGGAAACGGGAATGACGCACGGACAGGGCCGCGCCTTCCTCATCATCACGAAACTGCGTACCCGCCAGCCCCCTTATCTTGATATTCCGCTGGTTGATACCCGCGCTGCCGGGGAACTGGGCGAGGCGGGTGTTGACGGCTGGATCGATTCGCATTTCAGCGAGCGATTCGGGGGCGCATTACTGGTCGGTATGATCCCCGATGTTGCGGCATGGGCTTCCAACAGCGCGGGTCAGAAAGATCGTAATACCGACTACACCGAAAACAGCCGTCAGGCCATGGCAGATATGGCACGAACCACGCTGGAAAACAGCATCAATATCCCGCCGACCGTGCACAAAAATCAGGGTGAGATCATCAACCTGGTCACCGGACAGGATATTGATTTTTCCGGCATCTATACGCTGAGGATGAAAAATGACCGCTAAAAACATCTCCCTGGACCGCTATAAGCAGCGATTTTTTGGCGATTTTCTGGCGCTTCCCGGACTGACGGAGATCGCCGTTAATCGTCCGGGTGAGCTTTTCACCAAAATTAACGGTGTCTGGGAGCAGCACGCCGTTCCGCTGGATTATGAGGGCTACTACAACTTCGCCCGGTGTCTGGCGAAGCATCACGGCGACAATATCGAAGATATCAAGCCGGGACTGTCCGCCACGCTGGAATCCGGTGAGCGTTGTCAGGTCATCGTCCCCCCGGCCTGCGAGCGTGACACGGTGTCCATCACGCTGCGTAAACCCTCACGGGTTCAAATCCCGCATCAGGACTATATCGACGCCGGGTTTTATAACCGGGTGGCCGGTACAGAAAAAACGCAGACACATGATGAGGAATTACTGACCTTATATCACGCGAAAGATATTCCGCGCTTTATGGAGAAGTGCGTGGAGTACGGTAAAACCCTCGCGGTGGCCGGGGAAACCAGTACCGGGAAAACCACCTATATGAAGATGCTGATTGGTTATATCCCCCCTCATCTGCGTATTACGACCATTGAAGATAACCCGGAAATCACCTTCTTTATTCATAAAAACTACGTCCACCTTTTTTATCCGTCGGAGTCGGCAGATGAAAAATGGTCAATGGTGACGCCCGCCAGCCTGCTGCGCTGGAATTACCGCATGAATCCCGACCGCATATTATTAACCGAAGTGCGCGGCGGTGAAGCCTGGGATTTTCTCAAAATAACCGGCTCCGGTCATGAGGGCAGTATGACCTCCCTTCATGCCGGTTCGGCAAGGGAAGCGGTGGACGGGTTTATTACCCGCTGCTATGAGAATCCGCAATGCGCCCGACTCCCTTACACCTTTATGTTACGCAAGGTACTGGACAGTCTGGACGTTATCGTGAGTATCGACCTGGACGGTAATGTGCGCCGGATGAATGATATTTATTTCCGGCCACTGCACCGTAGCGCTTTTTTTGAGGAGATGAAAGCATGATGAAGGTTATCAATATGCTGCTCTTTTCGCTGGTACTTTCCGGCTGTTCTTCACCCCCGCCACCGGTTCCTGTTGAATGGAATAAACCGGGCCAGTCAGTCAATACCGGTTTACCGCAATGGCGGGACAATCTGGTTATTATTCCTTCTCCGGTGGTTAATGATAAATGGTTATTGTCCATTCATGCACGGAATTATAATGAGACACGCTGGACGCCCGCTGTATTTTACGCGGTCGCCCACTCAGCGCGTATTGTTGTTGCAGCGCCATCAGGCGCAGATTTTTTTACGGCAAAAAACTGGCTGCGTCAGTATGGCGCAAAAGGCGTTATTGCATATCAGCCGGTCTCTGACTGCCTGACATGCAGCGATACCCGCATTTATTTTTCGCGTTAAATCATCCCCCTCACATCATGAAATTCATTTTACTGTAAGGACGTCATCATGAAATATTCCGCTATTACGGCGGCAATGTTGTGCATTGCTGCCGGGACGCCTGTTTATTCATTTGCTGCTGACCCGTGCGAAGTCGTGCTTTGTCTGTACGGTAAAGCAACCGGAAACAGTGGAGGGAGCGAATGCCATTCTGCTGAACGGGCCTTTTTTAATATCGTCAAAAAGAACCGGCACGGATTTTTACCCAATCATACGCTGAATGCCAGAAAAGTTTTCCTGGGGGAATGCGCCAGTGCGGATCCGGCAGCGGTGAATAAAATTCTGTCCAGATTTGGCCGGGTCAGAGGGTAATAACCCCTGACCATTATGTTAATACCCTTCCCGTATGGAGAAATAAAAGTGAACAAAGAACACCTGTTTATTTCTAACATTCACTCAACACATCAGGACAGAATATCTGTTACGTGTATCTATAATTCTCTGTCAAAAGAAGCCTGCCGGGGATGTGGGCTTTATTATGAGATATATGAAAGCCGGTTTATCCATTTATTGCGACATCATCTTTCACAGCTTAATGAACCGGACGCAGAGAAGCTCAGGCGATATGCCGAAAGTCAGGGAACGAAGACCGATGATGAAACGTACCGTGCGGCATTAAACGCAGAACGGGAATGCCTGGCTGAAATAGCCCACGAACAGAGGTGAATCACAGGCACTGATAATATATCGAACGACGCCACAGACTGACAGACGGCGAGTTTCAGGCGTGCATATTTTTGGCTTCAATTTCGAAGAAATTGTTAAGCCGTAAAATAAGCACGTGGAGTGCGGACAGAAAATTCAATTTCGCAGAAATTGTTAATTTTCAGGCACCGTGCTCACCTGTGAACATTCGCCCAAAGCGAATTGAGCAGGCCGGGGGGAGCCGCAAAAATTTTGCCGCCCCGGCGAGCAAAAAGGCACGCCCACGTGCCGGTTTTTGTGGGGGGCTTGCCCCGCACACCGTCAAGCCAGGTCATATTTTCCGCCCCAGCGGGGAATATGACCGTTCAGGCGCGACCAACCCCTTTAAAGCAGCGTTCCCGTTTTTTCGAGCCTGCGAGAAAAAACAGGCTAAACGCGCGTCTTAAAGGGGTTGGTCGCGCGTAGCGTGCGACGGTGTGCCGCCTTTGACCCTGGGGGCTTTGACGTAGCGTTCAGCGAAGACATTGCCCCCATGTTTCCGGCTGTCAGGGCGTCCAGCCAGGACAAAGGAAACACGCCGTTGCCCGTCATGCGGGCGTTTCAGGGACGGACGACCACCGGTCGGCAGACTTCTGAAAGCGCGGATAACGGGCATGAGCGCCGCAGGCGTTCAGTGCTTTTCGTCCTTTTATGGGCGTCACCGCCGGGCGTCGTGCAGGGACGTGGGGTATCACGTCCATCGGTGACGCCCATGTGGTGCGCCCGTCACACCGAAATCAGACCGGAGATCACTGCAATGGGAACTCATCTGATGCAAAGGCTGAATGCCTTTTCGGATGCCTTTTCTGTTTTTCTGCTCTGGCTGCAACACAACCCGGTCATATTATCCCTGTTTGCCGGGCTGACGCTGCCCTTTATTTTTCATCTGTCACGTGAGGAAAGAAAAAATGCCCCCTTCTGGTTAAAATCGGTGGCGTGCGTGTCCATCTTCTTCTTTATATCCGGCCCGCTGTCACCACTGACCATTCAGGGGCTGAGTTTTTTCTTTACGGTACTCGATAACCACATTCTGCTCAGGTTATCACTCTGGATACTGACGATCGGATTGACGCTTGCCGGTCTGGCCTTTCACATTACCGCCCGACGGTTACTGGCCGGAGAAATCGACAGTTTAAAACACCGGATGATTAAGAAAAGCAAACTGGAAAGGAATATCAGAACGGATGTTCGTGACGTCAGGGATATGTTGCCTGACAGCATCGAATATAATCCGCTGGATTATATTAATCTGAAAAAAGGTATTTTCATCGGGCTGGATAAAGACAATCAGCCACAATATATCACCGCCGAAGAATTTCAGACCCAGCACGCCGACCTTATCGGCACCACCGGCTCCGGTAAAGGGGTGAGCGCCTGTGTCCTGCTTTATCAGGCAATACTGTCAGGTGAAGGGGTATTTGTTGAAGATCCCAAAAATGATGAGTGGGCTCCGCATGTCCTGCGGGACGCCTGCCTGAAAGCGGAAAAACCGTTTGTCCTGATTAACCTGAATGACCTTCATTTCCAGCTGGATTTACTGGCTGATATTTCTCATGAACAACTGGAGGAGCTGTTTAATGCCGGTTTCAGTCTGGGGAAAAAAGGCGAAGGCGCTGACTTTTATCGTATTGCCGACCGACGGGCCGCCAGAAATACGGCGGCTATTTATGAAAAAGGCATGACATTACGGGATTTATTCAATACCGACTTTGTGAAATCTCTCAGTGAAGATGTGCCTGCTTTTTATGGCGAGCTGGAGGAAATCGCCCTGGTTAATTCCATTAACGCCCACAATGGATTTTCATTAAAGACAATATTTAATGAGGGTGGCTGCTGTTACATCATTGGCTCGATGCGTAATCAGAAAATCATTTCGGCACAACGCATGATTTTGACCCGTCTGATTCAGATAGCCGAAACACGGGACCGGATAAAAGGGAAACCCCGGCCTGTCGCTATTTTTCTTGATGAACTTAAATATCACCTTTCCCGCCCAGCGCTTGAGGGGCTTGGCGCGGCAAGAGATAAAGGTGTGCATATCATCATGGCGCATCAGTCGGTGAAAGATTTATATGACTGCCCGGCAGATCTGGAGGGTGATGCCGTCGCCGGTTCGGTCATCGAAAACTGTAAATTCATGCTGGTTTATCGCCTTCGTGATCCGGATACCGCCGACTGGGTGGCCAGAATGACCGGCTCTATTCTGGTTGACGATGAGATGAGGAAAGTGAAAACGGATATTTCCCTGACGGAGAAAATGGAAACCGACCGGATGATCCGCCAGGCGGAACGCTATTATATCGACAGCAATATGCTGCTTAATCTGCCGAAATTTGTCGGTTTTGTATTTACCTGGAATGACCTGGCGAAGGCGACCAAACTTTTTCATATACCGGCGAAAAAGCAATATATCGACCTGCTTTCATTTGAGCATAAAAATCCGCTGCATACCGAAAAAGACCATCAGGTTCACAAACCTTCCATTAACCTGTGAGGCAGCTAATGCTAATTCATAACGTTGCTGAAAGAAATGAAGCCGCAAACCGGAGAATGGAGGCATTACTGAGTTTTCTTAAGGAAGAAACTTTCTCTGACTTTTTGACCTTAAAAAAAGTTGTCGGCTATAAAGGAAGACATAACCATGCCATGTATAACCTGCTGAATAAAGCGGTGGCACTGGGGTTTCTGAGTAAACATGAATATCCGGTACTGACCGGGAAAAAAGCATTGTGGGGAATAACCATGCCGGGGCTGGCAAGGGTGGTTAACGCAGATGACCCTGTTTTTCCCGCTTATTTTGAGCCGGGAAAACTCCGGCACCGGACGCTGGAGCATCGCCTGTTAAACCAGCGGGTCAGGCTGGCCCTGGAGGAAAAAGGCGGTACAGGCTGGCTTAACGGCGACCGGGGGGCATTTATAGCGCGGTATCCGGGCGTCCGGCACCGACCGGACGGCATCATTACCCTGAGCAGTGGTGCCATCATCGCGGTGGAAACCGAGCGCTCGCTGAAAACCCGCGCCCGCTACATCACCATTATCAACAGTCATCTGGCCGCCAGCGACGCCGGATGCTGGCACTATGCCATGTATGTCATGCCGGACGATAAAACCCGCGTGTCGCTTGGCAGGCTGTTTGACAGCATCAGGACGGTGATGAGGAACAGTGTTCCCGTTCCGTTTGATGCGAAGAACCGGGAAATGTTTCTGTTCCGCACGATAGCCGAACTGGAACAGGCTCCCGACAGCCACGACTAAATGCCGTCAATGAGGAAATCGATGGCGGCCTTCACCTGAGTGCGGTACTGCGACGCATCGCAGAACACCGCCCCCAGCGCCCGGACAGGGACACTCGCCAGTTCGTGGGTCATGACCGCGTATTCCTGGCCGTCAGTCAGTCTGACCACGGGGACAAGACGATCCGGGCGGCGGCCTGCCGGATACCTGTCAACAGGCAACAACGGGATCACGATCCGGCGGTTCAGTTGTCCAATGATATCGCTTGTGACATCAAGCAACAGGGGGTAAACGGCGCTTTTACCGGTATTACCGTATACGGTGAACTGCATGGTTAAAATGTCCGGTATTCATCACTGAAACAGCCATACTCATCATGGAAACGGTTTAATGCGTCGATGGCCTCCCTGTTCTCTTCCTGCCATTTTTTGGCTTCATGGTGACGAAGCTCCGCATCCAGGGCGGCGGTCAGGGTCGCACTCAGGTTAATACCCGCCTCACGCGCCCGGACCAGTAAGGCACGCTCTACCGTCATGGTCACGCTCAGTGTGTTGCGTTGTTTCGCGGTCATGCTTTCTCTCCCGTCATGAGATACGTGCAATCCGCACGGTTTAATGCACTTATCATAGCACCAGAAAAAGGTCCTGCTACCGTTTGTAGTCGTTCACATTTTACAGCCAGTCGTCATACTGGTTCCATCGTCCACTACCATCAACGGTGTAATCATGACGTTTGCGGGATGCGCGGGCTCTTTGCCGCCCGCACCCGCAGCCTGCGAATTTACCGGGCATTCAATGCCCGGTAAATTCGCAGGGAAATTGAACCCCCTGTCACTCTGCCTGCCCAAATATCAGGTTAAAGCCGCATTCCTTTGCAGCTTCCTGTTCTTCAACTCAGGCCTTATCCATCAGATAACGATGCGCTTTTGATGCTGCGCTGGCGGCTTTGAAAATATAGCGCTTGTCGTTTTTCAGTGCTTTCAGCCAGGAAGCGATATAACTTTCGTGCTGAACCTCTCCGACAATCCCCAGATCCGCCATCAGGAACGCGCTTCCCAGTTCCGCACATAATTCTTCAAATGCATACCCTTCACTGCCAAACTTCCCTTTCATTTCACGGTTGAGACGACTTTTGCCACCGCTCCAGTGCACCAGCTCATGCAGACCGGTGGCATAAAAATTGGCCGCATCGGAAAAAAACCGGCGTTCCGGTAGCCAGACTTCATCCGTTGACGGCATGAAAAAGGCGTTTTGTCCTTTCTCGATGATGGTTGCGCCACTGTTACGAAACAGATTTTCAGCCTGCGGCAACGGGTCAAACGTCTCAGCAGGACTCACAGCCTCAGTAGTCAGGGAAAGGCCGTCAATTTGTTCAACATTAAACACGGTGAAGGTTTTCAGCATCGGAATGTGATCAATGTCTCCGGCGTCGTTTTCCTTCTCCAGCGTGGTATAGAAAATAGCGGTCGTGCCGTGCTCACCTTTGCGAACCTGCCCGCCCTCTGCCTGAGCCTGTTTCCAGGTCATCCAGCGGGAGTCACTGAATCCCTGTTCTGACGCACTGCACCACAGCAACATGATATTCATCCCGCTATAAGCCGCGCCGGTGGCGTAGTTGGAAGGTAACCCAGACATCCCCGCCACACGCTGCCACGGACACACCCAGGGCTTAACGCCGGCTTCCAGTGCGGTAATGATGTTGTCAGTAACAGTCTGATAAATATCTGTTCTGGTTCTGGGAAATTTCGTTTTTGAGGAGCCTGACGGGTCCAGCGAGGATACGCTGGTCGCCGCTGCGGTGTTAGGGGCGCAGGTCTGAGTATGCAGGGAAATCGTCATGGTTTTTTCTCCGTCAGTGGTGTGATTTTCGTCTTCGTATCGCCTGACGGTTCGCTTTCCCGGAGTCGTTCCGGCCAGCAAGGGCGCAGCATGCGTGCCATTTACCCTTGCTGGACGGGTTGTGCCGGGAAACGATTAACCGGAAGCAAATACGGGGGCGGAAAGCACGCGGGAGAAAAAATCTGCACCTGCATCGCCGGGCGTGACGCCCCTTGCTCTGCAGCGGTGAAACAGGTTTGAGGTTTATACTGACAATAACTTCTTATCGATGATAGGATATATGTCAGCCGGACGAAACGCTCCTCTTAACAGAGGTGGTTTGTTATTAATCTGTCTCGTCCGGCACTCAGTAACCCCACGATTTAATAGCTATATTTTTCTTTGTAGACAATAATACTTATTGTTGATGGGGGAATATTTCGGCTGTCAATCCTTTAATTTGACACGTGACTCACTATCTTTGAATTAGTTCGCCCCAACTAATAGTTGGGATAAAAAATTAAAACCAGACAACTGATAATTTAGTGGAATATCGTACTTAATTCACATCACCTTTTTATTTCTTATGAATCTTCATGTTTTGATGGAATTCATTTCTCAGCACCAGAATAAAAACACATCAGATAGAAAGTTCTATATAAAACACACGTCCATGGCAGGGGCAACCACTGAGAGATCCAGTAAGGGCATAACAACATTTTAACCGGAATAAAACCTCATCTTATCGACAAGCTTAAAAACCGTAAAATGAGAATCCATGAATTAGATATGCATTGGATTCTCATTTACTGATTAGTCTGATCATAAGCTGAGGGGGTTCACGTTCCGCCAGAATAGGTGTTCATGTAGGGCCAGAATACGCAGTAAGCGAGTCATGATGCCGGTGCTGTTGGAGATTGCTGCAAAATATCCGGAAATCCGGTTAGTTCTGACGTTTAACGATCGCGTAATCGACCCGCTCGATATGGGGTTTGATCTTGCCGTTCGCTTTGGCCCCCTTAAGGACACCGCTGATTTGATCGCGCGTGCGCTGAACCCTCAAAAGCTGATCCGGTGTGCTTCACCGGACTATCTGTTGCGATACGGAACACCTGGCAATGTGGGTGATCTACACAACGAATGCCATCGAGTCGCTGAACAGCGTGATCCGGCATGCCATCAAAAAGCGTAAGGTGCTCCCGACGGATGATGCAGTGAAAAAGGTGGAGTGGCTGGCAATCCAGGCGGCGTCACAGAAATGGACGATGCCGCTGAGGGACTGTCGTATGGCGATGAGCCGCTTTATTATCGAGTTCGGTGACCACCTGGCCGGTCACTTCTGAGAAAAAGCATTTACACAGAATCGTGTACAGGGTCAGGCCCCCTGCGTTCCTCTGCTGCCATTATCGCAGTCAGTACTTCAACGCCTGACACAATACGAGCTCTGAATCCTGAGTCGGTTGGCTCACCGGAAGTGCTCAAATCCGTTCTGTCAATGCGAGTTCCCCGCAAGCTTACCGCAAGATCGGTTGCGGCTCCGTTCGTACGGACAGGATGCGCGCGAAGCCAGCGTCGGAACCTGCTACCCGGTCACTCCCCCATACAGAATAAAAGCCCTGGCTGCAACAGTCAGGGCTTTTAAGGGACTACGGACTTCAGATTTAACATTACCGGACTTAACAATTTAGTACTGCTGATGGTACTGCTTTCAAATGTACACGTTTACCACAGATAATATTGGATATTGATACTGACTAACACTTTCCTCTATCTACTGTTGAACATATTCAGCCAGCCTGATGCTGATGTAGCCCCCTGAAATACCAGACAGTAGCTGTATCTCCAGATAAGAGATAGGCTTAAATATATGTCTAACAACCATGTTAATTTGTAAGCGTCTAGCCACTGCCGCCTGTGAATCTGGTTACGGGATCGTTAGCTTAGAGCTCCATCTAATTTAGAAGGAGCTCTAATCATGGAAAATACTGCCAACTGGCGAACTGAATCCCGCACAGTCTATTCTAATGACTTTAAACTTCGCATCGTTGAGCTGGCGTCTCAACCGGATGCCTTCTCAAACGATTGCGGATCACCTTTTTCACTTCGTCTTGGGTGGGCTGGCATCCATCAAAGATCAATACAAACGCAATGTGAAGCTTTAGCCTGCACACCACAAGCAAAAACAATTCGCATCCTGTCGCCTGAGGGAGCCATCAGCCATGATGATCTGAACCAACCCGGCTCCGAAATACGGAATGACAGCACGTTTTAGCCCCATTCCGGGGTCTCCGATAATGGCATGGTGTTATCCTTATAAGAGTGCAATGGTAGTGGTGGTGACAGTGTGGCCGTAATGTACAGCCTGATCGGTAGCTGTAAACTAAACGGCACCGAACCAAAACCTAGCTACGTCACGTATTTCACAGCCGCATCCGGCTGGTTCAGTGGAGCATACCATTATTACCCAGGGACGTGCGCGGGTTGTCCTGACGGAAGCGACGGAAGAGTTGGGGGAAGGGGATTACAGCGGCTATCCGGCCGTTCGGGAACACGTTTTCCAGTCGCTGGAGCCGGACACCCAGACGCTGCTGGTTGGCAGAGCAAAACTAACCCACACCCGGACACGGCGGCAAACTGGACGTGATGCCCGTATTGCGGGACACTAGCCGCATTCTCCCGTGATACGTTTCACCGTCAGCGCGAACTGGCCGATGAAGGCGATGTGGATGCGTTGATAAACCGTAGCCGTCGATGGCTGAATATCAAGAACCGAACAGACAATGAGACTGAGCAGGCTGTTGTTAATTATGCCGTTGCCTTCCCTGCGCATGGTCAGCACCGAACCAGTAATGAGGTGCGTAAACAAGGTGTTTTTATCTCAGAAAGCGGCGTTCTTTCAGTCTGGCTGCGACACGACGACCAGGGTAACTCCAAAAAAACACCCGAAAGCACTGGAAGAAAAAATGGCTCGTGAAGGTATCGAACTCACTGAGACCGAGAGCGTTCAGAATTCTGTGTCACGTTAAAAACTCTACAGTGTCATCACATTATTCAGTCGCCCTTCAAAATAAATGGCTAACTGCGACAATGTCAAATTCCAGCTCTGGATGGGCATTGTCCATTTCTCCTGAGCATTCATCAGTCCCAGATAAAGTAGCTTCAACAGGCTGTTTTCATTCGGGAAAGCCCCTTTGGTTTTGGTCAGTGTCCTGAACTTGCGATGTACTGATTCGATAGCATTTGTGGTGTAAATGACCTTGCGGATATTCGCCGGATAGCGGAAGTATGCCGACAGGTTTTCCCACTTGCGACGTCATGACTGGAGTACCACCGGATAACGGAAGCCGCCTGCTGGGCTCACACCCGTCGCAAGATCCACGATGTACACGTCCGCACCCCGTCAGCCCTGACGGAAGAAGCGCTGAGACGGATCGGAGAGCTTTATACCATCGAGGCGGATGTAAGGGGAATGACGGCAGAGCAACGTGCACAACGCCTTGCTGAACGTCAGCAAAAAGCAAAACCACAGCTAAAAGCCCTGGAAAGCTGGCTGCGTGAAAAGATGAAAATGCTGTCGCGACACTCGGAGCTGGCGAAGGCGTTCACATACGCCCTGAACCAGTGGCCGGCACTGACGTACTATGCGGAGGATGGCTGGGCCGAAGCGGATAACAACATCGCTGAAAATGCTCTGCGGATGGTCAGTCTGGGTCGTAAAAACTGGTTGTTCTTCGGCTCAGACCACGGTGGTGAGCGTGGAGCGTTACTGTACAGTCTGATCGGGACGTGCAAACTGAACGGAGTGGACCCAGAAAGCTACCTTCGCCATGTCCTTGACGTCATAGCTGACAGGCCGGTCAACCGGGTCAGCGAGCTGCTGCCCTGGCGAGTAGCGCTGCCAACTCAATAACACGTCCCCGTCAATACGGTTCTCGCTGCACGCTTACGAAAATAGTCATTAATTTCGAAGATAATCTGTAAATGTCGTGGCAAAATTTCCCCCAGCATATCGACCGGCCATGTCTCCAGCGCTTCACTCATCAGGGTATGGTTGGTGTAAGAGAAAACCTGGCAGGCCACTTCAAACGCCTCATCCCAGATAAATTGGTATTCGTCAATCAGCAGACGCATCAGTTCCGGGATCAATAACACCGGATAGGTGTCGTTGAGGTGGATCGCAATTTTATCCGTCAGGTTGTCATAAGTCTGATATAGCTGGTAATGGCGGGAGAGAATATCCTGCACTGTGGCGGAGGCGAGGAAATACTCCTGACGAAGTCGAAGTTCACGCCCTGAACAGGTCGAGTCGTCCGGGTACAGCACGCGGGAAACATTTTCGGAATGGCTCTTATCCTCCGCTGCGGCGAAATAGTCACCCTGATTAAATTTCCCCAGATTAATTTCTTTGCTGGCCTGCGTACTCCAAAGACGCAGGGTGTTAGTGGCATCAGTCTCATAACCGGGGATCATCTGATCGAAAGCGACCGCGATAATTTCTTCGGTTTCCAGCCAGCACGAATGTTTACCCTCCTGTTGAATTCGCCCGCCGAAACGAACGGTATACCGCGTCTTATGGCGTTCAAATTCCCACGGATCCCCGTATTCTAACCAGTAGTCAGGAGACTTCATCTGGCAACCATTTAAATATTTTGCCTGAACATTCCGTAGTCGTAGCGGATACCGTAGCCGCGTCCCGGTAGGCCCAGCGTGGCCAGAGAATCAAGAAAACAAGCCGCGAGGCGACCGAGACCTCCATTGCCCAGACCGGGGTCGTTCTCTTCATCGATCAATGCGTCCAGATCCAGCCCCATTTCTGCCAGAGCCGTTTTAACATCATCATAGATACCCAGTGACAGCAAGGCATTAGAGAGGGTTCGTCCAATCAGAAACTCCATCGACAGATAGTAAACCTGCCGCACTTCCTGAGAAACCCTCGCCCGATGCGCCCGCAACCAGCGTTCGACAAGACGATCGCGAATGGCAAACAGCGTAGCGTTGAGCCACTCATGCTTATTGGCAAGTGATGGATCCTTTCCAACAATAAACATAAGTTTATAAGCAATAGCAAGCTTCAGAGTTTCTGCATTCAACCCGGGTGAGGTATCACTTACAGGTGGTTCCATTTTTCTTGTCCGTAGCAATTAAAGAATACACTGATACAACGGGTGGAAAGACTTAGCCGCGATTTTCCGGCTAAAATCCATGCTCATTGTCTGACGTTGTACGTAGCGCCACAACGACAGGCGAGCCCCCATAACAAAGGCCCGACGAATGGCGTAACGTAATGACCCGACATCGCTGTCAGGAAAGGGAAACCCGGTTAGGCAAGGTTTTCCAGAGAACGGTCAGTCACGGTATCCGCCAGTCCGCCTGTTTTTAATAACGGGAACACATCTCAGCAACTACATGCAAAACCTGTATCGACGCTCCTTATTTTGCTGACAGAAATACGGTCCGGGCCGGAGATTGTCACCATGATCTCTGCGGAATGCCTTTCAGGAGACCCGTTCATTATTCAGTCCTCCTCATCATTTCTTTAGTGACAAGAACGGTCCCTTCTTCAGAACGATAAAAACGACGGGCGTCCTCGACAGCATTCTCACCAATGACCGTTCCTTCAGGGATCACACATCCACGATCAATCACACAGCGTCGTAACCGACAGGAACGCCCTACCCACACACCGGGTAATAAAACTGCTGAATCAATATTGCAAAAAGAGTTAATCCGTACGCTGGAGAATAAAACTGAATGTACAACAACAGAACCGGATATAATGCAGCCGCCGGAGACCAGTGAATTCATGGTCATTCCATGACTGCCTGTGCGGTCCTGAACAAATTTTGCGCTCGGTAAAGACTCCACATAAGTATGGATCGGCCAGTTGCGATCATAAACATCCAGTTCAGGTACCACGGAAGCTAAATCAAGGTTCGCTTTCCAGTAGGCCTCCAGCGTGCCGACATCACGCCAGTATGGTTCTGCATGATTGTCTGACTGCACACAGGAGCGCGGGAAAGGATGTGCCCTGGCTTCTCCGGATGCCGTAATTGCTGGAATAATATCTTTGCCGAAATCGTGGCTGGACTGTTCATCCCGGCCATCTTCATCCAGTAACTGATAGAGGTATTCAGCATCGAATACATAGATCCCCATACTGGCAAGCGATTTGGTTTTATCCCCCGGCATCGTAGGGGGATTAGAAGGTTTTTCAATAAAATCAATGATTTTATCATTTTCATCCACAGCCATGACACCAAAAGCACTCGCGTCTTCCACAGGTACAGGAAGGCAGGCCACAGTACACCGGGCGCCTTTTGCAACATGATCAATCAGCATCCGGGAATAATCCTGTTTATAGATATGATCACCGGCCAGAATAACGACATATTCCGCGCCATAGCGTCGGATAATATCCAGGTTCTGTGTGACGGCATCGGCAGTACCCCGGTACCAGCTTTCACCATGCACACGTTGCTGAGCGGGCAATAAATCGACGAATTCATTCATCTCCTCATTGAGGAAAGACCAGCCGCGCTGAATATGCTGAACCAGGGAATGTGATTGATATTGTGTAATGACCCCAATCCGTCTGATCCCGGAATTAATACAGTTTGATAAAGCAAAATCAATAATTCTGAACTTGCCACCAAAATGTACCGCCGGTTTTGCCCGGATTGCTGTCAGATCTTTTAATCGCGTCCCACGACCTCCCGCCAGGATCAACGCCACAGATTTAAGCGGTAACTGGCGTGCCAGCATGACATTGCCATTATATTCAGGTTTACTCATCGTGATGTCCTGCCATTAAAATAAAAACAATAAAAGAAAACAGCGAATAAAAAACGCTCTTCTGTAAATTAATTCAGAAGAGCCCACCTCCGGAAATAACTTAACTATCATGGCTCTACTGTTTAAATGAATAACCTTCAGAGATTTATTCATTATCAGGCCCCCGCGTAAGCCAGATCGTCGCCAGCGGCGGCAGCGTAATGGAGAGGGAATGTTCGCGACCGTGGCTGGCAATGGCATCGCTTTCAACGACACCACCATTACCGGTATTGCTGCCGTGGTAGTGCATGGAGTCAGTGTTCAGCTCTTCGCGCCAGCGGCCTGGCTGGTTGATGCCAAAACGATAGTCATGGCGCGGTACCGGAGTGAAGTTGCTGGCAACGATAATTTCGTTTCCCTTCCTGTCGCGACGGACAAAGATAAACACCGAGCATTCATGATCGTCTGCCACCAGCCATTCGAAGCCGTAAGGGTCGAAATCCAGTTCATGCAGCGCTTTGTGGTAACGATAGGTATGGTTCAGATCGCGCACCAGCCGCTGGACGCCGTGGTGCCAGCTGTCGCTGCCCTCCAGCAAATGCCAGTCGAGGCTTCCGTCGTGGTTCCACTCGCGTCCCTGGGCAAACTCATTACCCATAAACAGCAGCTTTTTACCCGGGAAGGCGAACAACCAGCCGTAGTAAGCGCGCAGGTTAGCAAACTTCTGCCACGCATCGCCCGGCATGCGGTCGAGAATGGATTTTTTGCCGTGCACCACTTCGTCATGAGAGAGCGGCAGGACAAAGTTTTCGGTGTAGTTGTAGAGCATACCGAAGGTCATCTTGTCGTGATGAAAACGACGGTACACCGGATCCAGCTTCATATAGCCGAGGGTGTCGTGCATCCAGCCCATATTCCACTTGAACCAGAACCCCAGACCGCCAGTGGATGAAGGACGTGAAACGCCGGCAAAATCGGTCGACTCTTCCGCCATCGTTACCGCCCCCGGCGTCTGTTCACCCAGTACGTGGTTGGTATTACGCAGGAATTCAATCGCTTCAAGGTTCTCCCGTCCACCGAATTCGTTCGGTACCCACTCGCCTTCTTTGCGGCTGTAGTCGCGATAAATCATCGATGCCACCGCATCGACCCGCAGCGCATCAATGCCGAAGCGCTCAATCCAGTACAGGGCATTGCCAACGAGGAAGTTGCTGACCTCGCGGCGACCGTAGTTGTAAATCAGGGTGTTCCAGTCCTGATGATAACCTTCGCGCGGGTCGCTATGTTCATACAAAGCAGTGCCATCAAACGAGGCGAGAGCAAAATCATCTGCCGGGAAATGGCCTGGTACCCAGTCGAGGATCACGCTAAGACCCGCAGCATGGGCCGCGTTGATAAAGTAGCGGAAATCTTCCCGGGTGCCGAAGCGACGGGTTGGCGCGTACAGCCCGGTTGGCTGATAGCCCCAGCTGCCGTCAAACGGATGCTCGTTAACCGGCAGCAGCTCCAGGTGAGTAAAGCCCATCCATTTTGCATAGGGCACCAGCTGGTCGGCAAGCTCGCGGTAGCTCAGCCAGAAGTTGTTATCGGTATGACGACGCCAGGAGCCCAGATGTACTTCATAAATTGATATCGGCGCATCGGACTGGTTAGCCTGCCTGCGCCCCGGCGGCTGCCTGACCTTTTCCGGCATCCCGCAGATTAGCGAGGCGCTGTCCGGGCGCATTTGCGCTTCGAAAGCGTAAGGATCGGCCTTCACCCGCAAATGGCCGTGGGCATCAATAAGCTCAAATTTATACAGCTGACCGTTGAGCGCACCGGGAACAAACAGCTCCCAGATACCGGACGCTTTACGCAGGCGCATCGGGTGGCGACGACCGTCCCAGTAGTTAAACTGCCCGACAACTGACACCCGGCGGGCGTTAGGTGCCCAGACCGAAAAGCGCGTACCGACGACGTCATCTATCGTATCGGGATGTGCGCCCAGTGCTTCATAGGGGCGAAGATGCGTGCCTTCCGACAGCAGCCAGACATCCAGATCCTGCAACAGCGGACCAAAACGGTACGGGTCATCAATCAGACTCTGTTGTCCGTGCCAGATGACGGCCAACTGGTAGCGAAAAGGATTTTTACGACGCGGCAGAATGCCGCTAAAGAAACCGCGCGAATCAAGGCATTCCAGCCTGCCGACTTTGCGTCCGGTTTTCGGTTCAATGACCCACACATCGGTGGCATCAGGTAATAATGCACGAACTTCCAGCCCGGCGTCGGTGCAATGCATACCAAGTGTAGAGAATGGATCCAAACAATAACCAGTAAAAAGTGCTTCAATCACTTTTTTTCATTATTATCAGACATGTCAGCCTCCCTGATATCATCTCTTATCGGCTATCTGTAAATATATGGCTGCTAACCTCCTGCGTGAACAACCCCAATAAATAAATGATATTTTTAATATCTGTCTTTAGATTAATTATCTCTTAATCTTTTTCTGTGAGTAAACCGTCACTTTTTCATGCCGATGCGAGGGTTTAATTTGTTCATCATTAATGATTTATAAACATCTGTTATTTATATTATTTACATGGGAAATTCTGGTCATTACAATAACTATGGCGCAATAAACCTAATAACCACTTAATTTAAGGCATTTATCACCAAAAAGACTTCATTATAGGTGACCCTGATCCGAAATTCTGGTCAAACATTCAATGTGTTGATTCCAGTGTAGAATCTGTTCTTTTGGATATGGGACAGAATGGCTAAAGTTGATGTAAAGTGTCTTTTTGCAAACAGACAGCCCCTGTGAAGAAACACGATTACAGGGGGAGTGACCTCGCCACGGTAGACGATCCAACGACACAAACATTCACGCCTTCCGAGGCAAGGCGATTGCTGTGTGCTCCCCCCTGAACAATGGTGCCACCGCATACGATGCCCCAACGTCCATACTTTTCACTGAGTCGCATTTTTCTCTCCTGTTAATAAGAAGTACATATCAGGCTCTGGTTCTTGTGCTCTGGTTCCTGGTACAGCGATTCACTATAAAAGCCGGACAGTTTCCTGTCCGGCTGGTTAAAGGGCTTTTTGCTTAATGAATCCCGGTTTCTCTTGCGTCTGCGTCCCTGTCGCTTAGTGCCTCTTTGCAGTATTGTTCGTAACGCTCAAGAAACCATACCCGCAACTCTGCTGACATATTGCCTGTAATCTTCTTAATATCTACGCGGTAACCTGCCGCATGCATGCGGGCAAAACTCTTCGCGAGAAAGTCAAAATTCTGTAAATCCTTCAAATTTCTCTGGTTCATCAACATACCCCCTTACTCTCATGCCAACTGTGATAAGGTCATATGTATTTATTACTAATAATATCCTATATTCATTGTACCTATTGATGTTTCGTGCGTATTGATGCCTGCGTGATGGAATGGCTGGAAAGATCGGTAAAGGGGGACCAGACACGGCTGAATGCGATTTTGTGCGAAACCATGCTGCGAGAGCAAAACAAGAAATAGCCAGAATATGCGGGGCTGTGAGTGCCGGATGCCGGTGTAAACACGGCTTTGTTAATAAATCAGTGCAAGCCGACGGAAAGTCTCCTGCCGGAACTCCCGTTATGCGATGCAGGTACTGTCCGACATCTATCCCCGTCATACTTAAGGTTGTCGGTGCGTTGGCTCCGAATCACTTACCTGCGTAAGCTCATCGGAATTCACTCACCTGCTCGCGTTACGGGCCTCATCAATGAGCCCCGCCCTTAATGACGGGATTTTACGGCACACCTGATAAATACTGTCAAGAAAGACATGTTATTAAAAACAGTATTGACACTGTCTTTTAAATCTGTATGTTAAATCTTAACAGCAGAGAAAACATCATTTGCTGTTAATGCAGTCAGTTTTACCGGGGTTTGCGATAAAGGCCACGAAGTATATTTTGTATCGGATAGTCGATGCTGAAGTCATTATTTTTTCACATCGACAATGCTTTAAGGCCATGTAGTGATATATCAAATCGCAAAACTGTAACGAAAGCGCGACGATGTAAAGCCATGATTTAATTGTTAATGCATCACCAGGGATGTAAGGCCACGCATCAGAGAGTATATGTCGCGAGGGGAAGTGTACCTGTTCAGGACGCCATTCCTGAGTCATAGCATCAGGCTGGCTGATGATCTTGACCCGCCATCTCCGGACAGCTTTTGTATCTTAAGTTAACGATGTCCGCTGTCGCCGGTATTCCCTTGGGGAGTTGTATCCCAGCGCGCTGTGCGGATGGTTTTCATTGTAATGATTGAACGCTGCTGCAAGGTTCTCGATCGCTGTTCGCACATCTGGTTTTGGCATGAACGTGATGTAATCTTCCTTCATCGTCTTCACGAACCGTTCGGCCATGCCGTTACTCTGCGGACTGCTCACCGCTGTTGTACATGGCTCCAGATTCAGTTCTCTGGCGAACTTCCGCGTTTCATGCGCGGTGTACGCTGAACCATTATCCGTCAGCCATTGCACCGGGTTAGCCGGCAGCGTGCTACCGAAGCGCTTTTCCACCGACCTCAGCATCACATCCTGTACCGTTGAACTGTCGTAGCCTCCGGTGCTCGCCGCCCAGTCTATGGCTTCCCGGTCGCAACAGTCCAGTGCGAAGGTCACCCGCAGTTTCTCGCCGTTGTCACAACCGAACTCGAAGCCGTCTGAACACCAGCGCATATCGCTCTCAGCTACCGCGATTTTGCCTTTATGCTCCCGCTTCGGGCGCTCAGATTTATCATGCAGCAACAGCAGGTTATGCTCGCTCATTATCCTGTAAAGCCGTTTGGCGTTCACCGATGGAAGTCCCTCTACACGACGTTGCTTACGCAGGATACCCCACACCCGTCGGTAGCCGTAGCTGGGCATGTCGCTGATGATATCGAGGATGCCCGATAATATCTCAGCATCCGCTTCGTCATTACGTCGGTTTCTGCGCCTGTCCTGCCAGTCGGCAGAACGGTTCACCCGCAGTGATAGCTGCGCACGCGACACGCTCATGGCGCGGCTGACCTGTGCTATTCCCCGTCCTTTGGCAACAAGGGCGCGTGCGCTATCCATTTTCGCGACTGGCCGTACTCCACCGCTTCTTTGAGGATCTCAACTTCCATCGTCTTCTTACCCAGAAGACGCTGTAGCTCCCGGACCTGTTTGAGCGCAGCTGCCAGCTCCGAAGCCGGAACCACTTCCTCTCCGGCCGCAACGGCGGTGAGGCTGCCTTCCTGGTATTGTTTCTTCCATTTAAACAGCAGGCTGGGTTGAATACCGTGCAGACGAGCAACGTGGGAGACGTTCATGCCCGGCTCCATTGTTTGCTGGATGATGGCAATTTTCTCTTGCGGAGTCTTACGCTTACGGACTTCTTGCCCTAACAGGATCCCGGTCATCTCAAAATTAACATGGTTGTTAGACATATATTTAAGCCTATCTCTTATCTGGAGATACAGCTACTGTCTGGTATTTCAGGGGGCTACATCACTGTGCCACTACATATAATTCTGCATCTGAACGCCTTTACGGATACTTACTGATAACTTCTTACATTATTCCTTTTCCACCCAAGATCACAGTCATTTGACTCATCGCATACGGGTGGCTGTTATATGCAGAGAGATAAATGCTTTGGTCAATAAACAATATTATAGTTAGCTATTCTACGATAAAAACGATATGGTACAAATAGTTACTCTACTGCTATCATATGAAAAGCACATCAAAATGAAATATCATTTAATACCATAGCTTGCTAAACAGGTTAGAATAAATAAAAGAAACAAAAAAAACAAAACCTCCATAAAAATATGGTCACTAAAACTCTAAAATTATCTCTACAAATAATCTGCAACTATCAAAGATAGGCCTAACCCACCAAACCAAGCCTCCCAATAAAATACCCATCACGCCTCACAAATTTAAAAAAAAATGGTTTCTATATCATTAGCCCTCCATTCAAACCCTTAACTCAATTTTCATAAAAACGCCACACACAGGCATCTTATTAATTAAATTTTCTCTACTAGATTTATATCATGTATACAACATTAAATCCTCCAAAAAAGCTTTCATGTCATCTCCACGGTCAGGATCTAAACATTCAACATGTAATAGCTTAAAAACCTGTGCTTTCAAGAAAGCACGATCAGCAAGTCCGACCTGGAGAACAGAATCAATATATCCTGGAATAGAAGCAGCAATTTCATTGCCTAATAATTGACCTTGATTACTGCTTAAATACCATATGGAAAATTGCTCAAGCCAAAATCTAAAATCAACATCGAGGACGTCCCGTTTATAACGCTCTCTAATTTTAAAAATACGGTCCCAATTTTCAGCTTGCTCCTGCGGCTCACCAATAAATTTAATATCCCATTTTGGAAGTCTAATAGCACCTCTGATACTGCCCGCAAAAGGTATACTTTCGGATAAGCTAACTTTAAAAAATGGCCCATGGTAGGGATCTACACAATGCCGCCTATGCCCATCTTCATCAATTAAGACGTCTGTATTTTTTTTAAAATCAGAATTACACTCGCTACACATTGGCGGAAGATTACGAAAATCAGCTCCAGCAAAAGGATATTTAGAAATAGGCATAAAATGATCAAGGGCATGCCTTGGAGCCCCAGGTGCTCTTAAATACCCCAATCCACAGAATGGACAAATTCTCCATGGAAGGTGATAATAAATAGCTTCATAATGAATATCACGTAAGCATTTTCCCAATATATTTATAGTCGTTAGCTGTTTTTCAAAAAGAAACCGGAATAAATCATCGGCTACTTTTCGCATATTCTCTGGAAACTCACCAATTCCAGTACAAACTGAATCATCATATAAAACGTTAGGCAAAGAAGTTTGCTGTTCCATAGCAATCAACAATGCTTCTTGATTCACACGTTCTAATTCAATAAATTCCCTTAGAAAATTTAAAATACGATCTCTGATACCACTACGAGTCTGTAGCTGTAACCGCCGATTGGGTGGTATTATATCAGGCCATGAAGAAACATCACCACCATTAAGAATTGATCGCATAGAAACGTTCAATATATTAATAATTGTTGAATTTAACCAGTTTTCTTCTAGTGACAAGGGAGTGTATGTAAAAAGCATCAGTTACCTTTCTTTTTCAACATCCGTAAATGATTTGCCAAAAATGCTTTCTCGACAGACTGCCCAAACTCATTTAAAACCTGTTCAATTTTTTCTACATCATCTGATTTAAGTAACTCATTTATTCTCTCCTCGGCAATCTTTGATATAGGAGGGCTAATTTCAAAACAACTCTCAAGAATTCGGTCAAAAGTTGCCCCAAACGTTTCGATTTCGGGCTCTTTAACTATAATCTTGTCCTTATAGCGTGAAAATATTAATATTTGCTCTCTTGGCATATCAGATGGGACAAAAGGAGCGTGAGATGTAAGCAGAAGCTCCTGGTCATCTCTCGAACCTCTTAAATCCATTAAACGCTGAACAAACTTCACTCGCCATTGTGGATTGAAGTGTGATTCTGGCTCATCAAGAAGAAATAATGCATTCTTTTCGTTTATCATTGCGTATATACCAAGAATCAATGCTTGTTGATGCTCACCATCTGATAGTGACACATAGTCAACAGCATTCTTCCTTTCACCAACAGGCCAGAAACGAACTTCTTCAAAACCGAAAACCATATCCTCTTGTTGCGGTTCTGGTAACCGCGAGGCAAAACGGCGTTCCTTTACTGCCCTCTCTAAACGTTTACGAGCAGGTCTCGGAATCGCCAAATCATTCAATAATGCCAGTTTGTGTAGGGCACGATAAAGTGAGAAAGCATCATTCCAAAAATAGGAAAAAGCATCACGAGTAGCTTCATTTATAAAAAAGTCAAAAATATATGTCTCAGTTTTCTTATCTTCGGTCCAACAAGTCGCCGTACGTTTCAAAGACAAGATAATATTTTCAAGTTCATCGGTTAATTGAATACCTTTCCGCCCTGTATTTCTATTCCTTTTCACCGACGTTTTTGGCGCTGCCGAATGAGCCAAACGTACGACACAGCGACAAGAGGCAATATCTGAAAGACGAGCATGTCTCAGAATCTCATCTCTAATCTCTTGTTTTCCAAGCATAAGATTAGAGAATAACACCTCAAGATTGGTACCATAATCGATCATCATTAATCGATTATCTGGCAGGTTCATTGAGGCAGAATCCCCCAAAGCAGCTCCTGCCACATCGTTTGCATACCCGCTTCGACTGATCTGAAATGGCAAGCTCAGCGTCTCATTATCTCCAGATGTATAACCGATTACTATTGAAGGAAGATACTTACCAAACTCAGGTGAGTCAGTACTAATTGGTTCTTGCAAGCCATCACAATAAAGTTGAATGGGGCCAATATTTCGACCTTGCTTAGTTCGAACCAGCTTAACATCTGTTAGCTTATTATTACTATCAAGCCCAATAAGATAATTCAGTTCAAAAAGCACATCATTGTTAGCACTTGCTCGTTCTTCCTGAGGCGCATGTTCATGCCATGCGGCCTGAAAAATCTCTGCTATTAATTGTAAAAACTGGGACTTACCCGACCCGTTTGGACCGATTAAACAAAGAGGTGACAATGCTTCACCTTGTTTTCCATCCGCTCCACGCCCAAACCAGACCTCAAGCCCATCAAACAACCCCCCATTGGTAGAAGAGCTTTCTACTTTTAGGTAGCGTAGCCTCATTTTTTTACCCTCTGCAGATACATACTCGCAGTTTCCTTATCAAAAATCTGCTTTAGCCTAGGTTTTTCTTCTGCTAATAGTGCAAAAATTATATCTCGCATAGTGTCATATGGGATAGCATTTCGTTTAGCTATCTCTTCGAATAATAACCCCTTGTCAGGCCAATTTTTACTATCTTCTAATAGGTTTTCAATGGGATTCTTCATAATCGATTCCTTCTTTCGGCGTGCTTGTGATATTTCTTTTGTTACCGTCGTTTTCTCAGAATAAATTCGAGATAAAGAGATATTCACTGGTTCATCACTCAACTCTTGAGGAACTAGTTGACCTCGAAAAGCCATTTTATGTATTGCAGCATCAAGTTTCGGTAATAAATTATTCAGCGCAGCATGCTCAGCCATTACTCTATTTAGCAATTCGAATGATGCCTCAATACATCTCACTATCTGCTCTTGCTTTTCCATTTCCGGCAATACAATTTTTATTTTTCTTATATCATCAAGACGTAAGCCTGCCTTAATCGCACCCCGATTATTTTTTTTGAGGAGAATTTGTCCTTCGGGGCTTACCAAAAACCATGCTAAATAGCGAGATATCAATGGTGATTTTAGTCTCACTAAAGATATATGTTGGTTAACATATGCTTCTTCAAAATCGTCAGGAATAACGGCAACACGACCTAAATCTGCAGTTATAGTAACTAAAATATCCCCACCTTGAATACGTGTACGAGTTCCTTCGGTTCCACTTGGTGGAGCAACTTTTTGTTTATCAGAAAGGTCTAAGTCTATTGAACCACGTTTAGTATTCCCAACACGTAGGAATAGTGACCCATCATTGGAATAATATTTAGCCCAACCACGAGAACCACTGGTTACAAACTCAGCCAACTCATCAATAGTTGTATCAACCCCATCGACATGTTCAAAGACTAACCTAAGGATTGATTCTTTATATTTCTCAATTAAGGCTGGAATGCAATCAAGCTCATAATGTGCACGAATAATATGATCATTCTGCTTCTCTATCTTTGAAATAATACGTTTTTGCTCATTTAGCGGAGGCAAAGGTAGTGTATGTGTTTTTAAATAGCTGGCTGGAACCCGCTGCTGCCCTACAGCACCAGACATCACTTTTTGTGCCGCCTCACGAAAAGATTTTTGACGGATAAAACACCAAATATACTCTGGCAACACTGCTCCACGGCTTCTTAGAACATGGAACTCTGTTGAACCAAATCCAATACCGTTCTCTAAGCCGATAGCAACAGCTGATTTTCCATTTTCCATTGATGGTGTTATTTTTGCAAAGATAACATCATTCTCAGCAAATTGAGTAAATCCTTTATTCACCTCACGTAAAGGACGAACAACCCCATTAGTTATAGAACCTGATATTTCACTAACGGCAGCCATGGGTACGAATGTGACCATATCATCAAAAGTCAAATCAACAGACTTCCGCGGGTTTACATCAACGACATCTTCAAAAGTGACGTTAATCCAACCTCTCGGCAGCTTATTCATACTCCCCCCTTACTCACAACAGATATAGATAGACATGCCACGCGCTAAGAAATAACGGACTGGATTGCTAATCAAGTTAAACATTATCAATCCTTTAATTTTACGGTATCTGCAAGCTCATCTGCAATCGCCTCAATATCTAGTAGAGCAGAATTAAGATGACCAACAATTGCTGTCATTATTTCATCGATATCGGTCAAGTCGCTTACCGATTCATCATCGCTAAGCCAAGAAATATCTAGATTATCTCCCCGCTTGGCAATAGCCTCTCTGGTATAACAACGAAAACGACCATTCCCACCCTGATCTTGACGAGGGGACAATCCATATGGATCATCTCCAAAGCAATTAATGAAGTCTTCAAAGTGTTTATATTCAAGTGGAGAAGTCTTTCCGAATTTCGGCATGTTCGCACGCATATCGTAGATCCAAATATTCTTAGTCCTCTGGTTTTCATCGCCTTGCAGAGAGAAAAATAGAACATTTGTTTTTACGCCAGCAGCATAAAAAATCCCAGTTGGCAGCCGTAAGATAGTATGAAGATTGCATTTATCCATCAATTCCGTTCTTATTGCTTTTGCAACACCACCTTCAAATAAAATATTATCAGGAAGAACAACTGCAGCACGACCACCAGGTTTGAGGCCAAGGTAAATATGCTGTAAAAAAGCAAGTTGCTTATTGCTATTAGGAAATGGAATATCATTTCTTAGAGGGCGTTTGCTACCTGCTTTACTACCAAACGGTGGGTTAGCAAGTATAATATTTGCAGGTTCTAAGCTTTCCGCATCATCAGTAAGAGCATCTCCATAAATAATTTCCGCATCTAAACCGTGTAAGAAGGTATTCATCAAACAAATTCTACGAGTATTTTTTTCTATTTCTACCCCCTGATATTTAGGAGGGTTAGATTTATATTCTTTTATGGAATTAGCACGCAGAATATAATCATTAGCAGCCACAAGGAAACCACCACTTCCAGTAGCAGGATCTTGAATAAGCTCACCGAGGGCTGGTTTTGTTAATTTGACAATAGCCTCAACCAATGGTCGAGGCGTAAAGTATTGTCCTGCACCAGAACGGGTGTCTTGCGCACTTTTATCAATTAAGCCACTATAAAAATCACCAAATCCATCCTTACCCACTTGATGCCAATCGATTTTTGCAATTCCATCAATAACTGCCTTAAGGTTCTCTGAATGAGAAAAGACTGTCGTAGGAAACGCATAAATGGCTTTGATAACCTCATTTTCTACGGTTGCACCTAAGTGAGTAAGCGTCTCTTGATAAAATCCTAGCAGCCCCTCTTCACTATGTGACTCCAAATCTGCCCAACGAGCCCCCTCAGGGATAAGTGTCTCTGTCCCATTTTCTTCCGCGATTTTGAGGAAAAGCAAGTAGCTGAGCTCGGACACATACTGATAGTAAGTTATGCCGTCACCTCGCAAAATGTTGCAAAGGCTCCAGACTTTTTGGATGATGTTATCTTGTTTCATTTGCGTCTCAGGCTGAAAAGATTAGACTACTCTTTAGTGTGCCAGAACATGACTCAGCTATCTACGTGTAATAGCCCCCGTTTAAACCGGATACTTCAACAGTAAGACATAGGCATAGACCTATGTTTAACAACAGTCAAAACGATACTATGGTTGAAGTGTTATCAGAGCGTCACCGCCGTACCCTACAGGAAAAATTACCATTATCCACCAGACAATGAAGCCCGGCATGACCGTGTCTCATGTCGTACGCTTGCATGACATCAATGCAAACCAGATCGCAAGCAATATGAAAACGGTTCACTGGTGGCTGTTACATAGGGTGAGGGAGTGATACCTGCCTCCGGGTACCACCTTTCCTTTTTTATACCTCCTTACCAATCAATATATTTCTTTGATTCAATAAGTTGTCTTAAAAATCTTTTCCGATGCGTTTTGATTTATCCCTTCGTATCGGGAATTTGTGGATCAGATTGCGGGTCATTCAGTTCGACGAACGGGGGGGGGACCCTCATATGTTAACTGACAGCAAAATCCGATCCGCGAAACCTCTCGCAAAATCTTATAAGCTCACTGTGGGGGATCACAAACGACGGATTAGCCGTTGTCATCACGCCAGATGATGATGGTTTTCCTGCTCGGTTCGAGTCTTTGAAAATCACCGGCTGGATGCTGGAGCATCATCTTGATAACCAGCTCACACGGCTTATTCTGGAAAGAAAGGCGCTTATGGATGGGTTAGTTACACTTGTTCAACGTTCCGCAGCCTCTATCAGTTATATTATCACCTGAACGGGGTGATAACGTTACCAGACGGAACAGCCATCGCAGTAGAAACTGAGCACCGTCTGAAAACCAAAGCCCATTATCAGGTGATTATCACCAACCATTTGTCGACCCGCACGCAGCAACACTGGATGTACGTTTTCTATATCGTACCCACCCCGCAGATGAAACGCGTGATTGAGCTGCTGTTCAATAGCGTGAAAACGCCATCGTTAACCGTCAACACATCCCGCTGGAAGCGCGGCATCGTCATGTTTTCGGCTTTGATACATAGATCAATTTAATCTAAAATATCTTTGTATCTGTCCCAATATGGTAACTCCACTTCAACTTCTTTATTGGGATTACCATTTTTCGTACATCATGCATCAGACTAGTTTTTATTGACAGATGAATCTTGACCCCACCTCATTATCTATATGTATAAACTGCGGATAACAACATCAAAAATTGTTACCACATTGCAAACCATGAATATAGCATAATCATTTAAAATAACCTTGACATATTACAAAAACAATCACAAACCAAATTAAAAATCATTTTAATTTAAAATAATCTTATTATTTTCTTATCATTAAGCACGATTTCAACAAAGCTGCCCTTTCCTCGCACTACCCTTTCTTTTACTTCCTTTAAAATTTCATCTATTATATACCCCTCATTTTGATACGTATACTCCATGGGCATATTTACTATAAGTACCCTTTCATCTCCATATTCCTTTTCATGCTTTAAGTTTATTGCCCTTACAATTTTGTCAGGAAACATATCAAATTCCTTTTTCAAATCGTGCATATTTTTTACTGGCAAATATCCTTCTGGTGTGACTCTTTTTCTTATTGATAAGTAATGATGGTCATGATCAGGCACAGCAGATGTTATTTCTAATATAATAGCAAATTTATCGTTAAATATTTTTGCGTCAAAATTATCTTTTTTAATACCCAACTGAATGTATAAATCCTTCGGAATATTTTTATATTCAACATATTTTATTATTGGAAGGCACTCCTCCCTCAGCGTTTTATTCCCTTCATACTTACTCGAAAAAAAGCCATCATCAGCATACATATACTCATAATGCTCAGAATGACTGGTAATACTAATATAATCATTAATTGTTTTTTTAAATTCAGATAATTTCATTATAGCACTGACTTTAGAAATATCGAAAGTCGCTTTACTATAAGATTTTTCTCTTGGTGGATGCGTAGGTTCTATATACATGTCATAAGTAAAAACCATATGGCAATAATAGATTGCCAAAAAGGGATGCATGTAATTTTTAAAATTTTCATCATGATTATTGAAAGAGTATAGCTCATCGTCCTCCTTAATAAAAAAACAGTTCATCACATCATTTATATTGCTTTTAATAAAAGAATTTATATTTATCAAAATATCTTTTTCATTTACTGAAAAACTATATATCCAATAAAAATTCTCAGCTATGTTAATATCCTCATACTCTTGAAGGTAAACATCGACATCAAATTCATCTTTCACTTTCAACAAGATATCATTCATTTTCTTATTGAATTTTTTATAGCTACTCCATCCTAAAGTCGTATAAGGCACTCCCTGAGAAAAATTAATAAATGTATGTGATTGTGTACCTTCCATCTTTTCAAAAGAATTGATGTCAATCATATTACCCTCTATAAAGTTTAACTTACCATAATTGTAAACATTCCGAAAGAATAACATTCATTTCTAAATGGTACTGAAAAAATACTCTGAAATTAAAAACTCCCAACCAAATCCCCCAACGTCACCATCAGCATCATCGGATCTATCGGCGAAGGTTCAAACCCCACCCGTAGATAAAATTCCCGTGCCTCATCAGACAGCGCATGAACCAGCATCCCACGAATGCCGATAGTATCAGCAACCTGAATCACTCTTAGCCCAGCATCACGTACCAGAGCACGGCCAACACCTTGGCCATGCAATGACGTATCCACAGCCAAGCGCCCCAACATCACGACCGGGATAGGATCGGGCATATTTCGGCGAAAACGTCCGGGAGCTGAATTCATTGCTACAGCACTGGAAGCCAATGAGTAATACGCCAACACTTTTGAATCATCGCAACTGACGAAAGTTCGTGATGCTCCAGTGACCTGATTTTTCATCGCCCGTAGTTTTAGCCAGTTGTCCATAGACTCCACGCCGCAACAGAATGAAGATAGTACATGTTCGGCACGGAGTGGCTCAGGGGCGGAAATCATTTTTTCTGTTCCCACGGTGCAGGTGTTTGCATGGTTTTACGCAGCGCGGCATTCGGAGAGGGAGCTTGATCCAAACGGGCAAGGAATTCCTGATAAGCGTCGGGATCTGCCATGATGATGCGCTGATCGATCAACGCTTCCTCCGCGGCAGCGCGAGCAGCTTCAAGGACAAAATCGGTACGATTTTTTCCTCTGGCCTTAGCTGCACGATCAATCAGATCCCGTTCTGCGGGTTTGATGCGTAAATTCAGTGTTTCGCGTTTAACAGAAACGCTGTTCGTCGCTGGCATGATGTTATCCTCCGGCCTACTCTCTGGATATTAATCATACAGCAAATGTAACGCTAATGTCATTACGATTTATTAGACCATAGGGAATCGAACCAAAGGAACGAACCAGACATTTCTTTATCGCCTGTGCTACATCATTTTGATCTACATATGAAATTACGGGTCACAACACGGGTCTTGACAACTAGAGCGATTAATATTTATGCTAGATTTCAACTTAATAGAAAGCTGAATGTTCCCGAGTCCGGCACCACTATTTAGAAAAACCAGCCTTAGGGCTGGTTTTTTGCTTTTAAGCATTTCCGCCGATTCCTCATGATCTTATCGCGGAAAATCTATTCCCAATATCTTTCCTGACCAATACATAATTGCAGTCAATCTGACCACCTTTCTGTTTATCCTTAACAAACTATAAGTGGGCTATGCCAGTAGCAGATATAAGCTCTCATTGTCTACACTACGCCCTACCGACATAACAGGCTCAACCAATGATTATCTTCCGTTCAATGCATGAGGACGAATATCCTGGCTATCTGGAATACTTCATTCCAGATTACGCGCATGAAATTGCATCAAACTATCGACTTTCTGATAAGGACTCGCTCGCAAGAGCAAGGCAGGAAATAGCTGAAGACCTGCCGGAAGGCGTTAATACACCCGGGCAGATTTTGTTGTGCCTTATTTCTCGCTCAAACAATGCAGACAGGCATGTAGGTTATCTTTGGTACAAACCCGATACAGCCAAGCGTATCGTATTTATCTATGATTTTCATATTTTCAACTCCTGCCAAGGGAAAGGTCTGGGTAAGCAGGCTCTTCTGGCTTTTGAGCAGGAGCTAAGAGTGAAGGGTTTTGAGCAGATCAGGCTTCGTGTTGCCGGTGACAACACATGTGCTCAGCATGTCTATGAGGCTACAGGTTTTGGGGTTACGAGCGTTAACATGAGCAAGACAATAACAGATTGATGATCGATAGTACTGAGAGTCCCCCCCGATCTAACGACCGCGTCACACCACTAACAGGTCATGATACGTGTGAATTAACACTGGATGAGCATGTTATTGCTGTCGCCAGCGACACTGGGCTATCACTTCCAGTAC
>NZ_WLVC01000016.1:0-88543 GCF_016859735.1 Lelliottia sp. RWM.1
TTTTCGTCTTGCGACGTCAAGAATCCATGTCACTTTGAGTGCCCACACAGATTGTCTGATAAATTGTTAAAGAGCAGTGCAACGCGGCTTTCGCTCACCGTTGCGAGGTCCCGTATAATACGTTTTCCTCATTCAGAGTCAAGCGTTTATTTTCGCTTTTCTCTGCCGGCGTTCATCTCTGAACCCCGCTAACCCGGCGGCCTGTAAGCCGTTGTTCCGTGTCAGTGGAGGCGCATTATAGGGAGTTATTCGCCAGTGACAAGAGTAAATTTAAAAAAAACTTCCAGTCGCGTTTTTTTTCACCAAAACTGACTTCAGCAAGCTACAAATTGTTCTATTTGATGTATTTGAAACCACAATCACACTCCAGATGGCATACTTACCAGCATGAATCATTAAGGAAAAAGAAATATGTCCTTAACTGCACAACAGCTGGCGGCACAAAAAAACCTCTCTTATGTGCTGGCAGAGAAACTGGCTCAGCGGATCCTGGCAGGAAAATATGCACCCGGGAGTATCTTGCCAGGGGAAATGGATCTCGGTGAGCAGTTTGGCGTAAGTCGCACAGCCGTACGTGAAGCCGTCAAAACACTCACGGCAAAAGGCATGGTCCTTCCGCGTCCACGCATCGGTACACGCGTCATGCCGCAAAGTAACTGGAACTTTCTCGATCAGGAATTACTGTCCTGGTGGATGACTGAAGATAACTTTCACCAGGTTGTCGAACATTTTCTGGTTATGCGCAGTAGTCTTGAGCCTCAGGCCTGTCTGCTTGCAGCAATCCTTGGCAACACTGAGCAAAAAGCGCAACTCAATATACTCATGGAAGAGATGACATTTCTGAAGCAGCATTTCAATCGCGAGCGCTGGATTGAAGTTGATATGGCATGGCATGAACATATCTACATGATGAGCGGAAATCCGTTTCTTACGTCTTTCGCATCTTTATTCCATTCGGTATACCGCACGTATTTTACCTCTATTACGCAAGATGAGGTGGTGAAGCTGGGTCTACACCAGGCCATCGTTGATGCGATTCAGGATAGTGACGGACAACAGGCACTGAGTGCGTGCCAGGCATTATTGAGCGCACCCAATCAGCAGCAGGTAAATAAATGACTGAAAGAAAAGCACGCAGCATGGCCGGTTTACCGTGGATTGCAGCCATGGCGTTCTTTATGCAGGCATTGGATGCCACCATCCTTAACACCGCACTCCCCGCCATTGCACAAAGCCTCAACCGTTCCCCACTGGCCATGCAGTCCGCTATCATTAGTTACACGCTTACTGTTGCAATGCTGATACCCGTCAGTGGCTGGCTGGCCGACCGTTTCGGCACTCGCCGGGTGTTTATGGTTGCGGTCACGCTCTTTACGCTGGGTTCATTCGCCTGTGCGTTGTCGACATCCCTCACGGAGCTTGTAATCTTTCGCGTACTGCAAGGGATTGGCGGCGCCATGATGATGCCGGTAGCGCGTCTGGCGTTACTTCGTGCCTATCCCCGCAGTGAACTGTTGCCTGTGCTTAACTTTGTCACCATGCCTGGACTGGTTGGCCCCATCCTTGGCCCGGTTCTTGGTGGTGTATTAGTGACATGGGCAAGCTGGCACTGGATATTCCTGATTAACATTCCGATTGGTGTAGCGGGTCTTTGCTATGCCCGGAAATATATGCCGAACTTCACGACGCCAAAACGTCGCTTTGATATGGGCGGTTTTTTCCTGTTTGGTCTGAGCCTGGTACTCTTCTCCAGCGGAATGGAATTATTTGGCGAGAAAATCGTGGCGACATGGATTGCGCTGTCCATCATCCTGAGCGGCATTCTGCTTTTATTGTTCTACATTCGTCACGCACGTCGCCATCCCGCCCCCCTGATTTCACTTTCCCTGTTTCGCACACGGACCTTCTCCGTCGGCATCGCCGGGAATATTGCCTCACGCCTCGGAACCGGATGTGTGCCCTTTTTGATGCCACTGATGCTACAAGTGGGGTTTGGTTATCCGGCCCTGATCGCAGGTTGCATGATGGCCCCGACCGCGGTGGGTTCAATCCTGGCAAAATCACTCGTGACGCAAGTCCTGCGCATGTTGGGTTATAGAAAGACGTTGGTTGGTATCACAATATTTATAGGCATCATGATTGCGCAGTTCTCACTTCAGTCTGCGGCTTTGCCGGTATGGATGTTGATTCTGCCACTCTTTATTTTAGGTATGGCGATGTCCACCCAGTTCACCTCGATGAATACCATCACGCTTGCGGATCTTTCCGACGAGAACGCCAGCAGTGGCAACAGCGTACTGGCTGTTACCCAACAGCTGTCGATCAGTTTAGGTGTTGCGGTAAGTGCAGCGGTGCTGCGCATTTATGAAGGTATTGAAGGAACCAACACAGTGGAACAGTTTCACTATACCTTTATAACGATGGGGGGGATTACCGTTGTCTCTGCTCTGGTCTTCATGCTGTTAAAGCCGAAAGATGGCCGGAACATGATTAAAGATCGCCACCCGTCGAAACAGACCCGCGTTCCATCAGAACAGGAGTAAGTTGTAAGCGCTGCTGTTGCAAGGCGGGTTGCGCCATTCGGTGAATCAACACGTCGATAGCCAACTCGCCCAGTTCATCTTTCGGTTGATGAATCGTTGTCAGCGGCGGCGTCATGTAACGCGCCAGTTCAATATCATCATAGCCAATGATGGCCATATCGTCCGGAACACGTAATCCCGCCTGGTACAACGCCTGATATGCCCCGAATGCCATCGCATCGTTGCCGATAAAGACCGCCTGTGGACGTAGCTCTTGCGCCAGAAGAGTCTGCATCGCCTCAAAGCCACCGTTAAATTCGAAATCACCCGTGATGCGATACCCATCAGGGATAGAAATCCCCGCCCGCTCCATCGCGGAAAGATACCCTTCAAGACGCAAACGCGCCGGTGTTTTATCCAGAGGCCCAGTAATGCAGGCAATTCGGGTATATCCCTTATCAATCAGATGTTGGGTTGCCATATCACCACCCAACAATGAGTTGTCCTGAATCAAATCGCTGGTTCCGTCAAAGGGCGCCCAGTCCATCATTACCGTTGGTACAGAGGGATAGCGCTGCATAATCTCTTTCGATGGCTGATGGGTTTCGGTGCAGAGCAGTAATAATCCATCAACGCGTTTTTGCATCAGCGTTTCCAGATTACGGTTCATGCGCTGTTCATCGCCCTCAGTGTTACACAGCACCAGACTATAACCGCGCTCAAAGCAACTGCGCTCTACGCCGCGAACCAGCTCAGAATAAAAAGGGTTAGTACTGGCGGTAATAAGCATACCAATGGTGCGCGTCTGGTTGAGCTTGAGGCTACGTGCCAGTGCAGACGGCGCATAGTTAAGATCTTTGACTGCAGCTTCAACTTTCTCCCGAATCGCCTCACTGACAAAGCGATCGTTATTAATGACGTGAGAGACTGTCGACGTAGAAACGCCCGCGACGCGGGCGACATCTTTCATTGTGGCCAAGCGTTACCCCTGCTGACTCAAGAATTCATCAATCTCTTTGCGCCACGGAACAGAAGGTTGAGCCCCTTTGCGCGTGACCGCTATTGCCGCGGCAGCATGTGCGAAACGGATTGCGCTATCTAAAGATGACCCTTCCAGCAACGCGGTAACCAGCGCCCCATTAAAGGTATCGCCTGCTGCAATGGTATCGATAGCTTTGACCTTAAAGCCAGGAACCCGGCGACCTTCGCCGTTTACACTTGCCCAGACACCACGACTACCGAGCGTGATGATTACCGTACTGATGCCTTTATTGTGCAACGCCTGAGCCGCATGTGCTGCGTCTTCGTCGTTTTCAACACGGATCCCCGTCAACTTTTCAGCTTCGGTTTCGTTAGGTGTGATGATGTCCACCAGCGCCAGTAATTCATCTGATAATACACGGGCAGGCGCGGGATTAAGTACGACAGTGGTATGATTTTCATGCGCTATTTTGGCTGCGGCAAGCACACTCTCGACAGGTGATTCCAGTTGCATCAGCAGAGCTTCAGCACTGGCAATCATGTCACGCTGCGCCTCTACACGTTCGAGAGTCAGCGCCGCATTGGCCCCGGCATGAATACCGATAACATTCTCACCTTCCGCGTTAACAAAAATCAGCGCTACCCCGGTAGATTCCCTTTCAACCACGCTTACCGGAGCGATATCAATATTGTCGCTTGCCAGCTGTTTACGTACTCGCTCACCGGTGTCGTCATCACCCGTACAGGCGATAAAAGCAATCTTTGCACCGCTGCGCCCGGCAGCTACGGCCTGGTTAGCGCCTTTGCCGCCGAAAGCGACCTGGTATTGATTGCCTGTGACGGTTTCACCCGGAGTGGGGAACGTTTCAAGGTTAAGAATGTGATCGGCATTGATGCTGCCAAGGACGACGAGGTTGCCTGCGGTTTTCATGTATGAGGTGTCCATCTGAGAGCGCCACCGGTGTTACCCGGTGGCGTATGCCACACTTTTCTTTTATATGGTGTCCCTCAGGCCGCAACTGGCGACCTGAATCGCCTATTACTGCTTGATGACCAGTTTCAGGTCAACTGGATATTTGGCCTGAACTTTTTCGCCCTTCAGCACTTTGTCTGCAGTCTGTACGCCTGTTGCGCCGATCTGCTCTGGCAACTGAGCGATGGTCGCAGCCAGTTTGCCATCATTTACTGCTTTTTCACCATCTGGAGTGCCATCAAATCCGACAACCATCACATCAGATTTACCGGCAGTCTGCAGCGCACGCAGTGCACCCAGCGCCATTTCATCGTTCTGTGCGAAAACAGCCTGCACGTCCGGATGCGCAGTCAGCAGGTTCTGCATTACGTTCAGACCTTTAGTACGGTCGAAATCTGCGGGTTGGCTGGCCAGAACATTAAACTTGTGTGCGGCAACAGCCTGCTGGAAACCTTCACCACGCTCACGCGCAGCAGACGTACCGGCAATCCCTTGCAGTTCGATAACTTTCGCACCTTCACCGGCTTTCTTCGCGATGTAATCACCCGCAATTTTGCCGCCCAGCACGTTATCTGACGCAATGTGGCTAACGACTTCACCTTTAGAAGCCTGACGGTCCAGGGTAATGACCGGAATTTTCGCCTGGTTAGCCATCTTAACGGCGTTACCCACGGCATCGGAATCAGTCGGGTTGATCAACAGAATTTTAGTGCCACGAACAGTTAAGTCCTGAACGTTAGCCAGCTCTTTCGCCGGGTTATTCTGAGAATCCAGCACAACCAGGTTGTAACCCAGCTTGTCCGCTTCTTTCTGTGCGCCATCCTTCAGGGAAACAAAGAATGGGTTGTTCAGCGTGGAGATGACCAGCGCGATGGTGTCTTTTGCCATTGCGTTAGCACTTACAGTTGCGCTCAGCGCGACAGCAGAAACCAGGGTAGCCAGTTTTTTCATGTTCATATCAGAGATGTCCTGTAGTGTCGTCAGTTACTGTTTTTTGTTGTCTACCAGTACCGCCAGCAAAATTACCACCGCTTTAACGATCATCTGGTAATAGGAGGAAACACCTAATAAATTCAAACCATTATTCAAGAAACCGAGAATCAGTGCGCCGATCAATGTCCCAACAATACGACCTTTACCACCCGCGAGACTCGTCCCACCCAGCACAACGGCTGCAATGGCATCCAGCTCATAACCCGTACCCGCTGTCGGCTGCGCAGAAGAGAGACGCGCTACTTCGATAATACCGGCAAGCGATGCCAGCAAACCGCACAGCGAATAGACGATAATTTTGACTTTATTGACGCTGATACCGGACAGACGTGTCGCCGCCTCGTTACCGCCCAGCGCATAGATATAACGACCCATACGCGTGTGGTGCAGCATGTACCAAGCTGCCAGGAAGACAATACCCATGATCCAGACTGGCGTCGGGATACCCAGTGGGCGACCGATACCGAACCAACCAAACAGATCGGCATTGTCCGTAAAGCCGGTATTCACCGGGCTTCCATTGGTGTACACCATCGTCACGCCACGCAGCAGCAGCATCATGACCAGCGTCGCAATGAATGCCTGTACACGACCTTTCGCCACGATCACCCCGGTAACAGCACCAATCGCCGCGCCAGCTACCAGTGCAGCTGCAACGGCCACCAGCGCGTTGACTTCAATCCCTACAATTGAAGCGGCAATCGCACCGGTGAGCGCCAGCAGGGAACCGACGGACAGATCGATACCCGAAGTCAAAATCACCAGCGTCATCCCAACCGCTATAATGGCGTTAACGGAGGTCTGCTGAAGAATGTTGAACAGGTTATTTACGGTAAAAAAGTTAGGGCTCATGGTGGAGACAATCGCGATCAGCACCAGCAGGGCAATCAGCGATTTTTGTTCCAATAGCCATGCCTTAGTGAAATAACGGCGACCAGAAACAGCCTGGGTAGTCATCTTCTTACTCCTGATTCACGCGATTAAGCTTGCCCACAGCGGCAGCCATCAGAACTTCCTGGGTGGCCTGCTCGCGAGTGAATTCACCGCCGAGATGCCCTTCATGCATAACGATAATACGATCGCTCATGCCTAATACTTCTGGCATCTCCGATGAGACCAGAATGATGCTCAGGCCGTCGGCCTTAAACTGATTTATAAGCTGATAAATCTCTTTCTTAGCACCCACATCAACACCGCGGGTTGGCTCATCAAGGATCAGCACTTTCGGGCGCGTCATCAGGCCACGAGCTATCGCCACTTTTTGCTGATTACCGCCAGACAACAGGCCAATCGCCTGATCCATCGATGGCGTTTTCACATTAAAGAGGCGAATAAAATCGCTTACCGCTTGCTGCTCATCTTTATGCTTCAGGCTACCGCCGTTATGGCTGAAGTAGCGTAGCGCGGTGAGAGACATGTTCTCTTTCACCGACATACCGAGCACTAAACCGTCACGTTTACGGTCTTCAGAAATATAGACGATGCCATTTGCCAGGCCATCTTGTGGAGAGCGAGTGACTACTTCATGACCATCGAGAGTGACATAACCACTGGTACGTGGCAGTGCGCCATACAGCACCTTCATCAACTCGGTACGGCCAGCCCCCATTAAGCCAGCGACCCCCAGGATTTCACCCTGACGCAGCGTAAAGGAGACATCATGCACACCAGGCCCGCAGAGATTATCGACCTTGAGACGGATGTCACCAGGCGCTTTATCGAGACGCGGATACTGATCTTCAAGTTTACGCCCCACCATCATTTCAATGAGGGAATCTTCGGTTAACGAGGCAACCTCACGCTCGGCAATAAACTGCCCATCACGGAACACGGTGACGTCGTCGCAGATTTCAAAGATCTCTTTCATACGGTGAGAGATATAGACAATCCCGCGCCCCTGCGATTTCAGCTCGCGGATAACACGGAACAAGGATTCGGTTTCGGTATCGGTAAGCGCGTCCGTCGGTTCATCCATAATGATGACCTTCGACTCAAAGCTGAGCACTTTGGCGATCTCGACCATTTGCTGATCGCCAATGGAGAGATCCCCCACCAGCCTGTCGCTCTTAAAGCGCAGATTCAGCTTCGACAGCAGCTTGTCTGCTTCGGCATACATCGTTTTCCAGTCGATTTTGCCAAATCGGTTTACGAACTCGCGTCCGAGGAAGATGTTTTCAGCAATGGTGAGCTGCGGGATCAGGTTCAGTTCCTGATGGATAATGCCGATACCCGCTTCCTGAGACGACTTGGGGCCGTTGAAGGTGGTTTCTTTACCCAACCATGACAAGGAACCCGCATCGCGTTGATAGATGCCGGTGAGCACTTTCATCATGGTGGATTTGCCCGCGCCGTTTTCACCTACCAGCGCCATGACTCGCCCGGAGTAGACATTTAACGCAGCACCGGAGAGCGCTTTTACGCCAGGGAACGACTTATCGATCCCTTTGAGTTGCAATAATGCGTCCATGATGGCCTCAGAACGTGACGCCAGCACAGAGAATGATATTCGCATACGGGGAACACTCCCCGCTGCGAATCACCGCCTGACTGTCTGCGGTTTGTTGTTTGAACTGTTCGTGCGTTGTGTAACGAATTTCTATGGTGTTTCCCTGGTGTTGTTGCAGTTGCTCAATATGGCTGAGCAACGTTTCGTGGAGTTGCGGATTATGTTGTTTAATCTCCGTAGCGAGAATGGCCGTCTCAACCTGCATCTCCGCGGTAACCACTTCCAGTACCTGCATAAACGACGGAACACCTTGCGTTAATGCCATATCAATACGGGTTGTGCTGCGCGGAACTGGCAAGCCTGCATCGCAAACCACCAGCGTATCGGTATGCCCAAGACGGGAAATAACCGATGAGATTTCAGAATTGAGTACTGTGCCTTTCTTCATTTTCTTGCTCCACTAGCGAAACGTTTCGCTGAAATCAGTTTAGTCTCAAGAGTGTTCATAAAACCATCACGACGTAACAGATTTGTGATCAACGTCGAAACGTTTCGCTAAGTGAAATATGAAGAGAGGGGAGGAATGTCAAACAGCAGAGGGAAGGCAACGGTCTTTGGACAAGACAGGCCGGGTATGCAAAGCGCTACCCGGCCTTTTTAGTGATTTAAATTTCGACTTGAGTACCCAGTTCAATCACACGGTTAGGTGGAATTTCAAACTGGTCTGGCGCACGTAGGGCATTGCGTTGCAGAATCAAATACAACTTGCCACGCAGACGCAGATACCATGGTCGTTTACCGATAATCAGCGACTCATGCGACATAAAGAACGAAGTCTCCATCATACGGCAGCTTAAGCCTTCAAGACCACAACGGTGGAACACCTCTTCCACATTTGGCGTTTCGCGCCAACCGTAGCTGGCCACCACGCGCCAGAACGTCGGCGATAGCTGTTCAATCTGCACACGGCGTACGTTGTGCACATACGGCGCATCTTCAGTACGCAACGTCAGCAGAATGACGCGCTCATGCAGCACTTTGTTGTGTTTGAGGTTATGCATTAGCGCAAAGGGAATCACGTTCAACGCACGGGACATATATACCGCCGTGCCTGGCACTCGAACCGGCGGAGATTTCTCCAGAGACGCAATCATCGCTTCCAGAGAGTTACCGTGCTCATGCATACGGCGCAACAGCCGGAAACGCTCGCTCTTCCACGTCGTCATGACAATGAACATGACCAGTCCCAGCGTCAGCGGTAACCAGCCACCCGAGACGATCTTATCGAGGTTAGCAGAGAACAGAGGAACATCGATGCACAGGAAGCCCACCAGAATCATCGCTACAAGGAATTTATTCCAGTGCCAGTTTCGGTACGCCACTGTGGTGGAAAGAATAGACGTCAGTACCATGGTTCCCGTCACGGCAATACCGTATGCCGCAGCCAGGTTACTGGAGTGTTCAAAGCTGACAATCACAATCACCACGGCAAAATAGAGCAACCAGTTAATGAAAGGAATGTAGATCTGACCCGACTCCATTTCAGAGGTATGGATAATCCTCATTGGAGAGAGATAGCCCAGACGAACAGCCTGACGCGTCAGTGAGAAGACACCGGAAATCACCGCCTGAGATGCAATGACCGTCGCCAGAGTGGCGAGGATCAACATCGGAACCAAGGCCCAGTCGGGCGCCAGCAGGAAGAAGGGGTTTTTAATGGCCTCCGGATGTTTAAGCAACAACGCCCCCTGACCAAAGTAGTTCAGCACCAGCGAGGGCAGAACCACCGAAAACCAGGCCACGCGGATCGGCAGCTTACCAAAGTGCCCCATGTCCGCATACAGCGCTTCAACACCCGTGATAGAAAGCACCACTGCACCCAGTGCCACAAACGAAACTACTTTATATTCCAGGAAGAAATTCACCGCCCAGAGAGGATTCAGCGCATGCAACACTTCAGGGTTGGCAATAATACTGCGTAAACCCAGAGCAGCCAGGATCAGGAACCAGGCCAGCATGATCGGCGCGAACAGCTTACCCACCAGCCCTGTGCCATGTTTCTGAATTGCAAACAGCAGTGTCAGAACAATGATAGCGAGCGGCACAACCCAGGTATCGAGCTGCGGCGCAATAATCTCAAGCCCTTCTATTGCCGACAGAACCGAAATGGCAGGCGTAATCACGACTTCCCCATAGAAGAAGCTGCCGCCAATCAGGCCGATGATAACCAGGACCGACGTCATTCTGGCTGAGGTATTCCGCCCAGCAAGCGACATCAGCGTCAGAATACCGCCTTCACCGGCGTTATCCGCACGCATAACAAAAGATAAATATTTAACTGAAACAACAAGGATCAGCAGCCAGAAAATGAGTGACAAAAAGCCAAAAACGGCATCTCGTTCAACTCCAAAACCAAACTGACCGGACAGACATTCACGAAGCGTATAAAGCGGGCTGGTGCCGATATCACCGTAGACAACCCCGATAGCCGCAAGCGTTATTGCGGGTAATGATTGCTTATTATCAGTGCTCATAGACTAGTCTTTTCGTTTGTATAACAAATGTGTGCTTAGTCCCTTGGCCCACAAAAAGCGCACAGTATGCACGATTAATTGCAAAATCGTACCCCTAAATGCAACCACGTTAATGTAGCGCAAAGAAAATAGCGCCGCACTTCAGTCTATTACCAGCCCTGACCGAAACGTCTATACTCGCTTCAATTGGCCGCCACAACGGCGAAAGGATGCAAAACTATTATGGCTCACTCACATTTATTAGCAGAAAGAATTTCCCGCCTCAGCAGTGCGCTGGAAAAAGGCCTTTTCGAGCGTAGCCACGCGATCCGCCTGTGTTTGCTGGCGGCGTTAAGCGGCGAAAGCGTCTTTTTGCTCGGTCCTCCGGGTATTGCGAAAAGTCTGATTGCCCGTCGGCTTAAATTTGCCTTCCAGAACGCACGTGCGTTCGAATACCTGATGACCCGATTCTCGACACCTGAGGAGGTATTTGGCCCCCTCTCCATCCAGGCACTAAAAGATGAAGGGCGTTATCAGCGTCTGACGGAAGGCTATCTTCCTGAAGCTGAAATAGTCTTCCTCGATGAAATCTGGAAAGCAGGTCCTGCGATCCTGAATACCCTGCTGACCGCAATAAACGAACGGCGATTCCGAAATGGCGCATACGAAGAAAAAATCCCGATGCGTTTGCTGGTGGCAGCGTCGAATGAACTCCCGGAAGCTGACAGCAGCCTTGAAGCGCTGTATGACCGAATGTTGATACGCCTGTGGCTGGATAAAGTGCAGGATAAATCGAACTTCCGTTCCATGCTGATAAGCCAACAGGATGAGAATGAAAATCCGGTATCGGCTTCACTTCAGGTGACTGACGAAGAGTATCACCAGTGGCAGAAGGATATCGGGAAGATCGCACTCCCGGATGCCGTCTTTGAGCTCATTTTCATGCTGCGCCAGCAACTTGATTTGCTACCCTCAGCACCGTATGTCTCTGATCGTCGCTGGAAAAAAGCGATTCGCCTGTTGCAGGCAAGTGCCCTGTTTAGTGGCCGCGAAGCCGTCGCCCCTATCGACCTGATCCTGCTGAAAGATTGCCTGTGGCATGACGCAGAGGGCATGAATCTGATGCAACAACAGCTTGAAATATTGATGACCGGACACGCCTGGGGACAGCAATCGATGCTCAATCAACTCGGCGCAATTGTGCAGAGACGCATCCAGCTCCAGCAACAACAAAGTGATAAAACCGCGCTGAAAGTTAACCGCCTCGGCAGCATGTTTGCCCGTAAACCACACTACGAACTGCCCATTGAATTGACAAATGCTTCACTGACGCTGTTGCTTCAGCAGCCTCTGAAGCTCCACGATATGCAGGTGGTTCACATCACCATTGAGCGCGATGCTCTGACGCTGTGGCTCGACAAAGGTGGTGAGATCCGCGGCAAACTCAACGGTATTGGCTTTGCGCAACCCCTCAATCTGGAGGTCGATAGCAGCCAGCATCTGGTGATCCGCGATGTCAGTTTGCAAGGATCGCGTCTTGCGCTTCCGGGAACGGCGTCTGATAACGTGCCTGACGAGATAAAACAACAGCTTGAAGCCCTGGATACCGAATGGCATCAGCAACATACACGCTTCAGCGAACAGCAAAAATGCCTCTTTATCCACAGTGACTGGTTAGGTCGCATCGAAGCCAGCCTGCAGGATGTCAGCGCACAGATCAAACAGGCGCGTCAATGCTAACGCTGGATACGCTCAATATGATGCTGGCGGTCAGCGAGGAAGGTTTGATCGAGGAGGTTGTCATTACGTTGCTGGCTTCGCCGCAGCTGGCCGCTTTCTTTGAAAAGTTTCCAAAACTCAAAAAAGCGATGACCGACGATCTCCCCCGCTGGCGGGATAACTTGCGACAACGTTTCAAAGAAACCGAAGTCCCTGCGGAACTGACAGAAGAAGTTGCCAGCTATCAGCAGTGCCAGCGGCTTTCAACGCCGCAGTTTATCGTCCAGTTACCGCAGACACTGGCGCTTCTCGACAAAGTACATTCCCCGTTTTCCAGCCAGGCCAGGGCGTTGGTGACAGACAACGCCACCTTTACATCGGCTCTGCATACACTGTTTTTGCAGCGCTGGCGGCTCAGTCTGGTGGTTCAGGCAACGACCCTTAACCAGCAACTTCTGGATGAAGAGCGTGAGCAGTTGCTCAGCGAAGTTCAGGAACGTATGACGCTGAGCGGCCAGCTTGAGCAGGTGCTGGTGGAAAATGAAAACGCCGCCGGTCGCCTCTGGGATATGAGTGCCGGACAGTTACGGCGTGGTGATTATCAGTTGATCGTCAAATACGGAGATTTCCTGGCACAGCAACCAGAATTGATGAAACTGGCTGAGCAGCTTGGTCGCTCCAGAGAGGCAAAATCGGTTCCAAAGAAAGACGCGCCGATGGAAACCTTCCGTACCCTGGTGCGTGAACCTGCCACCGTGCCAGAACAGGTCGATGGCTTGCAGCAAAGCGATGATATTTTGCGCCTCCTGCCAACAGAGCTCAGTACGCTGGGGATGACTGAACTGGAATATGAGTTTTACCGCAGGCTGGTGGAGAAGCAACTGCTGACCTACAGGCTGCACGGTGAAGCCTGGCGCGAGAAAATCAGCCAACGGCCTGTTGTGCATCAGGATTTTGATGAACAACCGCGCGGCCCCTTTATCGTCTGTGTTGATACATCGGGATCAATGGGCGGTTTTAACGAGCAGTGCGCCAAAGCATTCTGTCTGGCCCTGATGCGCGTGGCACTCGCCGACAGACGACGCTGCTTCATTATGCTGTTCTCCAGCGAAGTCGTAGGGTATGAACTGACGGGACTACAGGGTATTGAGCAAGCAATCCGCTTTTTAAGCCAGCGCTTTCGCGGTGGGACCGATCTGGCCAGCTGTTTTCGTAGCATTGTCGAACGTATGCAAGGCGGAGACTGGTACGACGCAGATGCGGTCGTGATTTCTGATTTTATTGCCCAGCGACTGCCAGACGAGGTGGTCAGTAAGGTTCAGGAGCTACAGCGAATACATCATCATCGTTTTCATGCCGTAGCCATGTCAACACATGGAAAACCCGGCATCATGCGCATTTTCGATCACATCTGGCGCTTTGATACCGGGTTACGTAGCCGCCTGCTTAGACGCTGGCAACGGTAATTAAAGAAGAGAACTGACGCTTTCGCGCACCTGCTGCGGCCATACGCCACACTGAACCTGACCAATATGCGGCAGTTGCAGCAGTAACATCGTCAGACGAGACTGACCAATCCCACCGCCAATCGTCTGAGGCATTTCACCGCGCAGCAACGCCTGATGCCACTCCAGCTGCAAACGGTCGTCATCGCCGGTCAGTGCCAGTTGACGTTTCAGGGCTTCAGCATCAACACGGATCCCCATTGAAGAAAGCTCAAATGCATCTTCAAGTACCGGGTTCCAGACCAGAATGTCTCCGTTCAGACCAGCTAATTCCCTCTCACCCGCTGTACTCCAGTCGTCGTAATCCGGCGCACGGACATCGTGACGTTTACCGTCCGACAACTTGCCACCGATTCCCATCAGGAATACAGCACCCAGCTCTTTCGCAATGGCGCGTTCGCGACCTTTGGCATCCAGATCCGGGAAGCGGCTCAACAAATCCTGACTATGAACAAAATGGATCGTTTCCGGCAAAAACGGGGTTAGCCCAAACTCTTTACTCACTGCGGTTTCGGTGGCTTTGATCCCGGCGTAGATCGCTTCAACGGTTGATTTCAGCGTGCCGACATGGCGTTCCCCATCGCCCATGACGCGTTCCCAGTCCCACTGGTCAACATAGACAGAGTGAATGGGGGAAAGGCGATCTTCATCGGGGCGAAGGGCTTTCATGTGCGTGTAGAGCCCTTCGCCCGCGCTGAAGTCGTGTTGTCCCAGTGTCTGACGCTTCCATTTAGCCAGTGAATGAACAACTTCAAACTGAGCATCTGGCAGCGTTTTCACCTTTACCTGTACCGCTTTTTCGCATCCAGAAAGGTTATCCTGCGTCCCATCACCTACCCGGCTTAAGATCGGAGCCTGAACTTCAATAAGACCAAGCTTATCTTCCAGCTGACGAGAAAAATGGGATTTAACGAAACTGATCTGGCGTTGTTTTGCGATATAAGCGGTTTTCATTTTTATACTCCTGCGTCCTGTTGATATTGATTAAGCAACAAAAACGGCACTGAATTCAATAATCAAACAACAAAAAGCCACCTTCACTTTTGAATCATCAAAATATGGCGCTAAAATAGAGAACTTCATCAATCATCATAAGAAAAACCTATGGAAAATTATCAGATCGACAATCTGGACCGGGGCATTCTTGAAGCGCTCATGGCAAATGCCCGCACGGCGTATGCCGAACTGGCAAAGCAATTTGGCGTAAGCCCTGGGACAATTCACGTTCGTGTGGAGAAAATGAAACAAGCGGGGATTATTACCGGTGCACGAATTGATGTCAGTCCAAAGCATCTGGGCTACGACGTTTGCTGTTTTATTGGCATCATTCTAAAAAGCGCCAAAGACTATCCTTCTGCTCTGGCTAAGCTAAATGCGCTGGATGAGGTGACGGAAGCCTATTACACCACCGGACACTACAGCATCTTTATAAAGGTGATGTGTCGATCCATCGACGCGCTTCAACAGGTACTTATCAACAAGATCCAAACAATTGATGAAATACAATCCACCGAGACCCTGATCTCACTGCAAAACCCGATCATGCGTACCATTCGCCCGTGATCGGGCATTTTAATTCCCACATTTTCCACAGGTAGATCCCAGCTCATTCACAGCGTACAATAATCGCCTCTTTATATGAGCGAGCGATCAATGGCAGACATTACTCTCATCAGTGGCAGCACTCTTGGCGGCGCAGAATACGTCGCAGAACATCTGGCCGAGAAACTGGAAGATGCGGGTTTTTCCGCAGAGACCTTGCACGGGCCATTACTGGAAGATCTTCCGACTGATGGGATCTGGCTGCTGATCACGTCTACACACGGTGCTGGCGACATTCCTGATAATCTGCAACCGTTTTACGACGAACTGCTGGAACAACAGCCCAACCTGGCAAACGTACGCTTTGGTGCTATCGGAATCGGCAGTCGTGAATATGACACCTTCTGCGGTGCTGTAGATAAAGTAGAAGAAGCAATGAAGTCATGTGGAGCAAAACAACTCGGCGAAACGCTGAAGATCAACATCCTCGATCATGACATTCCAGAGGATCCAGCAGAAGAATGGCTGGACGAATGGAAAAATTTACTCAAAAACGATTAAAGATCGCGCAAACAGATGTGGATAACTCTGGTTAAAAGCTCGTATTAACCCGTAGTTATCCAAAGAACAACTCTGACACTGTTTTAGCCCTGTGCATAAAGTGCCGTTTTGATCCCAGCTTATACTGCCCAGGATCACCGATCACTCACAGCAAACGATCCTTTCTAACCGTATGATCTTATTTATGAGATCGGACTTATCCACAAAGGTCTGCGATCCTAATAAGAGATCACAATAGAACAGATCTCTAAATAAAGAGATCTTCTTTTTAATAGCCCAGGATCCCGATGCTTCCTCGAAAGACGAAAGTTGAGTAGAATCCACAGCCCGGGCATCAATCCATTTTCTTACCGCTTTACGCGAGGCAGATCACCATGTTTTATCAGGATCCTTTTGACGTCATCATCATTGGCGGGGGTCATGCAGGCACTGAGGCCGCAATGGCCGCAGCGCGTATGGGTCAACAGACCCTGCTTTTGACACACAATATCGACACGCTGGGACAAATGTCCTGTAATCCGGCGATTGGCGGCATTGGGAAAGGACACCTGGTAAAAGAAGTGGATGCACTTGGCGGGCTGATGGCGAAAGCGATCGATCAGGCGGGTATTCAGTTTAGGATACTAAACGCAAGTAAAGGCCCCGCAGTTCGGGCTACCAGGGCACAAGCTGACCGTGTGCTTTATCGGCAGGCTGTTCGTACCGCTCTGGAGAATCAACCCAATTTGATGATCTTCCAGCAAGCGGTGGAAGATCTGATCGTCGAGAACGATCGCGTCGTTGGTGCAGTAACCCAGATGGGTCTTAAATTCCGCGCTAAAGCTGTTGTACTCACCGTAGGCACATTCCTGGATGGTAAAATTCACATCGGTCTGGATAACTACAGCGGTGGTCGCGCTGGTGATCCGCCATCCATTCCGCTCTCTCGTCGTTTACGTGAACTGCCATTGCGCGTTAGTCGACTGAAAACCGGCACACCACCACGCATTGATGCGCGTACTATCGATTTTAGTGTGCTGGCACAACAGCACGGCGACAACCCGATGCCGGTATTCTCGTTCATGGGAAATGTTGCGCAACATCCGCAGCAAGTACCGTGCTATATCACGCACACCAACGAGAAAACCCACGACGTAATTCGTAATAACCTCGATCGTAGCCCGATGTATGCTGGCGTGATCGAAGGGATCGGGCCACGTTATTGTCCATCGATCGAAGACAAAGTGATGCGCTTTGCCGATCGTAACCAGCATCAGATCTTCCTGGAACCGGAAGGACTGACCTCTAACGAAATTTACCCGAATGGCATCTCCACCAGCCTGCCATTCGATGTACAGATGCAAATTGTTCGCTCAATGCAAGGCATGGAGAACGCAAAAATTGTTCGTCCTGGCTACGCTATTGAATATGATTTCTTCGACCCACGAGATCTGAAGCCGACCCTGGAAAGCAAATTTATCCACGGGCTGTTCTTTGCTGGTCAAATTAACGGTACTACCGGTTACGAAGAAGCTGCTGCGCAGGGCCTGCTTGCAGGGCTCAATGCTGCGCGCTTCTCTGCCGAGAAAGAGGGTTGGGCGCCAGGCCGTTCTCAGGCCTATCTGGGTGTACTGGTCGATGATTTGTGCACTCTGGGAACAAAAGAGCCGTACCGTATGTTCACTTCTCGTGCCGAATACCGGCTGATGCTACGTGAAGACAACGCGGATCTCCGCCTGACTGAAATGGGGCGCGAGCTGGGTCTGGTGGATGATGAACGTTGGGCGCGCTTCAACCAGAAACTGGAGTCCATTGAAACAGAGCGCCAGCGTCTGAAATCAACCTGGGTCAACCCGTTAGCTGAATCTGCTGCTGAAGTGAACGCTCACTTAACTGCGCCATTGTCGCGTGAAGCCAGCGGTGAAGATCTGCTTCGCCGCCCTGAAATGACGTATGAACATTTAGTTCAGTTGGCGCCATTTGCGCCAGGTCTTGATGATACTGAAGCCGCTGAGCAGGTTGAAATTCAGGTTAAGTACGAAGGCTACATTGCTCGTCAGCAAGATGAGATCGAAAAACAGCAGCGAAACGAAAATACGCTGCTGCCAGAAATGCTGGACTATCGTCAGGTTACTGGGCTTTCTAACGAAGTGATCGCGAAGTTAAACGATCACAAACCTGTGTCGATTGGCCAGGCATCACGCATCTCCGGCGTTACACCTGCCGCCATTTCCATTTTGCTGGTATGGCTTAAAAAGCAAGGTATGCTGCGCCGTAGCGCCTAATATCTCGTGTTTTCGGCGAGTGACGCTCAGCGATCTCACCCTACAATTTCATAGGCCCGGTAAGTGTTAGCACCACCGGGCAAATTATGTCTAAACAGGTATTCACCGTGCTCAATAAACTTTCTCGTCTGCTCGATGAAGCAGGTATTTCGCTCACCGATCACCAGAAAACGCAATTGGTGGCCTATGTCGATATGCTGAACAAATGGAATAAAGCGTACAACCTGACGTCCGTACGTGACCCCAACGAGATGCTGATTCGCCATATTCTCGATAGCATCGTGGTTGCCCCTTATCTTAATGGTCAGCGCTTTATCGATGTCGGCACAGGTCCTGGCCTGCCGGGTATCCCGTTGTCTATTGTTCGTCCCGAGAGCCATTTCACACTGCTCGATAGCCTGGGGAAACGTGTTCGCTTTTTGCGTCAGGTTCAGCATGAGCTGAAACTTGAGAATATTACGCCAGTGCAAAGCAGAGTAGAGGTGTTTCCGGCAGAGCCACCATTCGACGGTGTCATCAGCCGCGCTTTTGCATCTCTTACCGATATGGTGAGCTGGTGTAAGCATTTACCAGCAGATAATGGCCGCTTTTATGCGTTGAAAGGGCAGGTTCCTGGCGAGGAAATTGATCAGCTTCCAGGCGGTTTTACTGTCGAATCTGTTGAGAAATTACATATTCCTAAGCTCGACGGTGAGCGCCATCTGGTGATTATTAAGCCAAACAATTTTTAAATATTTAATAAAAAATGTGGAATTCGTGCTGTTCTTATTGTGTTAAAAATCAGCATCGGGATAAGTAGTTTACCGAGGTTATTTTAACCATATTGTTACCGCGGGTTTTCTTGGGATTAACCTTGATTCCACTGTTACCCAAGACGATAGTCAACTGCGAAAATATCAGCCTGCTAAAAGTGGGGCGCGGTAACAAGATGGGAATGTTAAATTTTTATTAAGAATGTCAATAAAAGGTTTTTGTTGTATACAGGGCTGTTTTGAAAATAGTTACTATAATTTATCTTTAATATCATAAAGATGAAATAAACCGATTTACTGCTTTGATAAATACAACCTTATCGTAAATGTGTATTTTGTGATCTCGTGCACGCTTTATAGTCAACGTTTCCGCGCTGTTTGCAGTTTTACTGGAAGGTCGGCACTTTAGCGAAAAGTTAAAAAATAGCGGTGGGGAAAAATATTTAAACATTTATTCACCTTTTCGCTACTTAATGTTTGAAATCACGGGGGCGCACCGTATAATTTGTCCGCTTTTTGATGCTTGACTCCGAGCCTTAAAGGACGTTTTATACGACACGCGACATACCTCGAAGGGAGCAGGAGTAAAAACGTGATGTCTGTGTCGCTCTTGAGTCGAAACGTTGCTCGTAAGCTTCTGTTCATTCAGTTTCTGGCGGTGATAGCAAGTGGATTGCTGTTCTGCCTCAAAAACCCCTTCTGGGGCGTTTCCGCAGTGTGCGGAGGTTTGGCGGTTATGTTGCCAAACACGTTGTTTATGATTTTTGCCTGGCGTCATCAGGCGCATACACCAGCCAAAGGCCGCGTGGCCTGGTCCTTCGCCCTCGGCGAAGTGTGTAAGGTGTTGCTAACCTTTGCCCTCCTGGTGGTGGCGCTGGCCGTTTTTAACGTGGTATTTTTGCCACTGATAGCAACATGGGTTTTGGTGCTGGTGGTACAAGTTCTGGCTCCAGCTGTAATCAACAACAAAGGGTAAAAGGCATCATGGCTTCAGAAAATATGACGCCGCAGGATTACATAGGTCACCATCTGACGAACCTTCAGATTGACCTGCGTACATTCTCGCTGGTGGATCCGCATAACGCCCCGGCCACCTTCTGGACGCTCAACATCGACTCCATGTTCTTCTCGGTGGTGTTGGGTCTGTTGTTCCTGGCCATGTTCCGTAGCGTTGCTAAAAAAGCAACTAGCGGCGTACCAGGGAAATTCCAGACTGCAATCGAGTTGGTTATCGGTTTCGTGAATGGCAGCGTTAAAGACATGTACCACGGCAAGAGCAAACTGATTGCTCCGCTGGCGTTGACGGTCTTCGTCTGGGTATTCCTGATGAACCTGATGGACCTGTTGCCTATCGATTTACTGCCGTTTATCGGTGAAAAAGTATTAGGCCTTCCTGCTCTGCGCGTGGTTCCGTCTGCTGACGTGAACATCACCCTGTCGATGGCGCTGGGCGTGTTCATCCTGATTCTTTTCTACAGTATCAAAATGAAAGGCGTAAGCGGCTTCGTGAAAGAGCTTACCTTGCAGCCGTTCAATCACTGGGCGTTCATTCCGGTCAACCTGATTCTGGAAGGCGTGAGCCTGCTGTCCAAACCAGTATCACTTGGTCTGCGACTGTTCGGTAACATGTATGCGGGTGAGCTGATTTTCATTCTGATCGCGGGTCTTCTGCCGTGGTGGTCACAGTGGGTTCTGAATGTGCCATGGGCCATTTTCCACATCCTGATCATTACGCTGCAAGCCTTTATCTTCATGGTTCTGACGATCGTCTATCTGTCGATGGCGTCTGAAGAGCACTGATTCTTTACCAACACTACTACGTTTTAATTGAAACAAACTGGAGACTGTCATGGAAAACCTGAATATGGATCTGCTGTACATGGCTGCCGCTGTGATGATGGGTCTGGCGGCTATCGGTGCTGCGATCGGTATCGGCATCCTCGGGGGTAAATTCCTGGAAGGCGCAGCGCGTCAACCGGATCTGATTCCTCTGCTGCGTACTCAGTTCTTTATCGTTATGGGTCTGGTGGATGCAATCCCAATGATCGCTGTAGGTCTGGGTCTGTACGTGATGTTTGCTGTCGCGTAGTAGTAGTTTAAAACCCTAAGCCACAGAAATTTAAGAGGTATTGTGCTGTGAACATGAACGCAACAATCCTCGGCCAGGCCATCGCGTTTATTCTCTTTGTCTGGTTCTGCATGAAGTATGTATGGCCGCCTTTAATGGCTGCCATCGAAAAACGTCAGAAAGAAATTGCTGACGGCCTGGCTTCTGCAGAACGTGCTAAGAAAGATTTGGACCTTGCACAGGCCAACGCGACAGACCAGCTGAAAAAAGCGAAAGCGGAAGCTCAGGTTATCATTGAACAGGCTAACAAACGCCGTTCTCAGATCCTGGACGAAGCGAAAGCTGAAGCAGAACAGGAACGCACTAAGATCGTGACACAAGCTCAGGCTGAAATTGATGCTGAGCGTAAACGTGCTCGTGAAGAACTGCGTAAGCAGGTTGCGATTCTGGCTGTTGCTGGCGCCGAGAAGATCATCGAACGTTCCGTGGATGAAGCTGCTAACAGCGACATCGTGGACAAACTTGTCGCTGAACTGTAAGGAGGGAGGGGCTGATGTCTGAATTTGTTACGGTAGCTCGCCCCTACGCCAAAGCAGCTTTTGACTTTGCTGTCGAACACCAAAATGTCGATCGCTGGCAGAATATGCTGGCGTTTGCGGCTGAGGTTACGAAAAACGAACAAATGGCTGAGATGCTCTCAGGTGCTTTAGCGCCAGAAACCCTCGCCGCGTCGTTTATCGCCGTTTGTGGTGAGCAACTGGATACCAATGGCCAGAACCTGATTCAGGTTATGGCTGAAAATGGTCGTCTACGAGTGCTCCCTGATGTTCTTGAGCAGTTTGAGCACTTACGTGCCCTTAGTGAAGCTACCGCAGAAGTTGAAGTAACTTCTGCGACTGAACTGAGTGAAGAACAGCTTGCGAAAATCACTGCCGCGATGGAAAAACGTCTGTCACGCAAAGTTAAGCTGAATTGCAAAATCGATAAGTCTGTAATGGCAGGCGTAATCATCCGTGCGGGTGATATGGTCATTGATGGCAGCGTACGCGGCCGTCTTGAGCGCCTTGCAGACGTCTTGCAGTCTTAAGGGGACTGGAGCATGCAACTGAATTCCACCGAAATCAGCGAACTGATCAAGCAGCGCATTGCTCAGTTCAATGTTGTGAGCGAAGCTCATAACGAAGGTACTATTGTTTCTGTAAGTGACGGTGTTATCCGCATCCACGGCCTGGCCGATTGTATGCAGGGTGAGATGATCTCCCTACCGGGTAACCGTTACGCTATCGCACTGAACCTGGAGCGCGACTCCGTAGGTGCAGTTGTGATGGGTCCGTACGCTGACCTTGCCGAAGGCATGAAGGTTAAATGTACTGGCCGTATTCTGGAAGTTCCGGTTGGCCGTGGCCTGCTGGGTCGCGTTGTTAACACCCTGGGTGCGCCAATCGACGGTAAAGGTCCGGTTGAGCACGATGGCTTCTCTCCAATCGAAGTTATCGCCCCTGGCGTTATCGAACGTCAATCCGTTGATCAGCCTGTACAGACTGGTTATAAGTCCGTTGATGCCATGATCCCAATCGGTCGTGGTCAGCGTGAACTGATCATCGGTGACCGTCAGACCGGTAAAACAGCAATGGCTATCGATGCCATCATTAACCAGCGCGACTCGGGTATCAAATGTGTGTACGTGGCTATCGGCCAAAAAGCGTCCACCATTTCCAACGTTGTTCGTAAGCTGGAAGAGCACGGTGCGCTGTCTAACACGATCGTTGTGGTTGCAACTGCTTCTGAATCTGCTGCACTGCAATACCTGGCTCCGTATGCAGGTTGCGCGATGGGCGAATACTTCCGTGACCGTGGTGAAGATGCACTGATCGTATACGATGACCTGTCTAAACAGGCTGTTGCTTATCGTCAGGTTTCCCTGTTGCTCCGTCGTCCACCTGGACGTGAAGCATTCCCGGGCGACGTATTCTATCTCCACTCTCGTCTGCTGGAGCGCGCATCTCGCGTTAACGCTGAATACGTTGAAGCTTTCACCAAAGGTGAAGTGAAAGGTAAAACCGGTTCCCTGACCGCTCTGCCGATTATCGAAACCCAGGCGGGTGACGTTTCTGCGTTCGTTCCGACTAACGTAATTTCCATTACCGACGGTCAGATCTTCCTGGAAACCAACCTGTTTAACTCCGGTATTCGTCCGGCAGTTAACCCAGGTATCTCCGTATCTCGTGTTGGTGGCGCAGCTCAGACCAAGATCATCAAGAAACTGTCCGGTGGTATCCGTACCGCTCTGGCACAGTATCGTGAATTGGCTGCGTTCTCTCAGTTCGCATCTGATCTGGATGAAGCAACCCGTAAACAGCTGAGCCATGGTCAGAAAGTGACCGAGCTGCTGAAACAGAAACAGTATGCCCCTATGTCTGTTGCACAACAGGGCCTGGTGCTGTTCGCGGCTGAACGTGGTTACCTCGAAGATGTGGAGCTGGCGAAAATCGGTAGCTTCGAAGCCGCTCTGCTGGCTTACGTTGACCGTGATCACGCTCCGCTGATGCAAGAGATCAACCAGACCGGTGGCTATAACGACGAAATCGAAGGCAAGCTGAAAGCTATCCTCGATTCCTTCAAAGCAACCCAGTCCTGGTAATCGTCCGACGGCTTGTCTCAGGACAAGCCGTCTGGCATTGAGGAGAAGCTCATGGCCGGCGCAAAAGAGATACGTAGTAAGATCGCAAGCGTCCAGAACACGCAGAAGATCACTAAAGCGATGGAGATGGTCGCCGCTTCCAAAATGCGTAAATCGCAGGATCGCATGGCGGCCAGCCGTCCTTATGCAGATACCATGCGCAAAGTGATTGGTCACCTTGCGAACGGTAATCTGGAATATAAGCATCCTTACCTGGAAGAACGCGACGTTAAGCGCGTGGGCTACCTGGTGGTGTCTACCGACCGTGGTCTGTGCGGTGGCTTGAACATTAACCTGTTCAAAAAGCTGCTGGCGGAAATGAAAGTCTGGTCCGATAAAGGCGTTCAGAGCGATATCGCAATGATCGGCTCTAAGGGTGTTTCTTTCTTTAATTCCGTGGGTGGCAATATTGTTGCCCAGGTGACGGGTATGGGTGATAACCCATCCCTGTCCGAACTGATCGGCCCGGTTAAAGTGATGTTGCAGGCCTATGATGAAGGCCGTCTGGACAGGCTGTACGTTGTCAGCAACAAATTTATTAACACCATGTCTCAGTCTCCAACCCTGACTCAGTTGCTGCCTTTACCGGCATCAGAAGATGAAGAGTTGAAACAAAAAGCCTGGGATTACCTGTATGAACCCGATCCGAAACCGCTGCTGGATACCTTGCTGCGTCGTTACGTTGAATCACAGGTTTATCAGGGCGTGGTAGAAAACCTGGCCAGCGAGCAGGCCGCACGTATGGTGGCGATGAAAGCCGCGACCGACAATGGCGGCAGCCTGATTAAAGAGCTGCAGTTGGTATACAACAAAGCTCGTCAGGCCAGCATTACTCAGGAACTCACCGAGATCGTCGGTGGTGCATCCGCGGTATAACCAGGTTAATTCGTAGAGGATTCAAGATGGCTACTGGAAAAATTGTCCAGGTAATCGGCGCCGTGGTTGACGTCGAATTCCCTCAGGATGCCGTACCGCGCGTGTACGATGCTCTTGAGGTTAAGAATGGTAACGAGAGCCTGGTGCTGGAAGTTCAGCAGCAGCTCGGTGGTGGTATCGTGCGTACTATCGCCATGGGTTCTTCCGACGGTCTGCGTCGTGGTCTGGAAGTTAAAGACCTCGAACACCCGATCGAAGTCCCGGTAGGTAAAGCTACACTGGGTCGTATCATGAACGTATTGGGTCACCCAATCGACATGAAAGGCGACATCGGTGAAGAAGAGCGTTGGGCTATCCACCGCGCAGCACCGTCCTACGAAGAGCTGTCCAGCTCTCAGGAGTTGCTGGAAACCGGCATCAAAGTTATCGACCTGATGTGTCCGTTCGCTAAGGGCGGTAAAGTCGGTCTGTTTGGTGGTGCGGGTGTTGGTAAAACCGTGAACATGATGGAGCTGATCCGTAACATCGCGATCGAACACTCCGGTTATTCTGTGTTTGCAGGTGTGGGTGAGCGTACTCGTGAGGGTAACGACTTCTACCACGAAATGACCGACTCCAACGTTCTGGATAAAGTATCCCTGGTTTATGGCCAGATGAACGAGCCACCAGGAAACCGTCTGCGCGTTGCGCTGACCGGTCTGACTATGGCTGAGAAGTTCCGTGACGAAGGTCGTGACGTACTGCTGTTCGTTGATAACATCTATCGTTATACCCTGGCAGGTACTGAAGTATCAGCACTGCTGGGTCGTATGCCTTCAGCGGTAGGTTATCAGCCGACTCTGGCGGAAGAGATGGGTGTTCTTCAGGAACGTATCACCTCCACCAAAACCGGTTCTATCACCTCCGTTCAGGCGGTATACGTACCTGCGGATGACTTGACTGACCCATCACCAGCAACCACCTTTGCGCACCTTGATGCAACCGTGGTACTGAGCCGTCAGATCGCGTCTCTGGGTATCTACCCAGCCGTTGACCCGCTGGACTCCACCAGCCGTCAGCTGGATCCACTGGTTGTTGGTCAGGAACACTACGACACCGCGCGTGGCGTACAGTCTCTGTTGCAACGTTACCAGGAACTGAAAGACATCATCGCTATCCTCGGTATGGATGAGCTGTCTGAAGAAGATAAACTGGTGGTGGCACGTGCGCGTAAGATCCAGCGCTTCCTGTCCCAGCCATTCTTCGTTGCGGAAGTATTCACCGGTTCTCCAGGTAAATACGTTTCCCTGAAAGACACCATCCGTGGCTTTAAAGGTATCATGGAAGGCGAATACGATCACCTGCCAGAGCAGGCGTTCTACATGGTTGGTTCCATCGACGAAGCCGTGGAAAAAGCCAAAAAACTTTAACGCCTTAATCGGAGGGTGATATGGCAATGACTTACCACCTGGACGTCGTCAGTGCAGAGCAACAAATGTTCTCTGGTCTGGTCGAGAAAATCCAGGTAACGGGTAGTGAAGGTGAACTGGGTATTTTCCCGGGTCACGCCCCGCTGCTCACCGCCATTAAGCCTGGTATGATCCGCATCGTAAAACAGTTCGGTCATGAAGAGTTTATCTATCTGTCCGGCGGCATTCTTGAAGTGCAGCCAGGCAGTGTGACCGTTCTGGCCGATACTGCTATTCGTGGCCAGGATCTCGACGAAGCGCGAGCCCTGGAATCGAAGCGTAAGGCAGAAGAGCATATTAGTAGCTCTCACGGCGACGTGGATTACGCTCAGGCGTCTGCGGAGCTGGCCAAAGCGATCGCGAAACTGCGCGTTATCGAGTTGACCAAAAAAGCGATGTAACACCGGCTTGAAAAGCAAAAAGCCAGTCTGGTTTCCAGGCTGGCTTTTTTTATGGTGTTGTTCCAGAAAAAATGAAACTGAAAAAGTGTTTTATTATTTTGTGATGTTTATCACAAAAATGTTGATCGGTTAAAAAATGAGGCGTAGACTTCTTTTTTGTGAGGTACATCACAAATTAACGTCAATAACTCAGGATGCCATCATGAAACTGGTCAACAAAATCATCGCCCTCTTCAGCAGCATGAACGTCTCTTTCGGCACGTTTAACCACTAATACGCTGAACGCCGAGTGGCGCTAGGCTTACCGTCTTGTGATAAGCAAAGCGCCATCAGGCTACATCTTCAGTTCTGCCATAACCGCTTCACTATTCAGTAATTCACCCGCCTGATTCGCACTTTTCCCCTTCTCAATAAAGTAATTGGTTCCATCAATATTCCCCACGACCGCATCGTCATATTTACCGGGCTGCGTCCGTATTGATTTGTTGCCTGTGAAGATCCCTTGAGTGGAAGCATCGCCGTACGGGCTTGGCCGGAAAATGAAGTTAAAGCGAAGATTATCTATTGCGATGTTATTCGCGACTTTTAGTGCGCCCGGGTTGAAGTTGTCCGTAAAACCATCCAGATGATTCCCGATAGCTTTGCTGTTAAGGACTTCGTGGGCGACAGGTTGCCCTTCTCCACCGAGTTTAAAGCCATTGCTGGTGTTGTTACGGGCAATGGAGTTCTTGATTACCACGACACCATTTGCACCATCTTCAATCTTGTTGAAAAGATCAAAACCATCATCAATGTTGTCGTGTGAATAACAATTTTCCAGTCGATTACCGTCTCCAACCCGCATTTTGACCGCAAAACCATCCGCGTTAATTTTTCCCGGATCTTCATTGGCATAAGATTCCGAATTGATAATCTGGTTATCCCTGGCCCAAAGTGGACGACCTATGTTCTCGGGGGATGAAATCTGGATCCCTGTATCGTCATTATGATAGGCCGTTACGTTTTCGATCAGATTATGGCTGCCCTGAATACGTAGACTTTTTCCTGTGATATCAATCCCCTTGATATGCCAGTAACTCGTATCCACCAGCAATCCATTGATAACGGCTTTACCATCGGCTTGCAGTGTTTTCAACTTGCTGGCATTGCCACTCGCTGTAAGAGGAATGTCGCTACGCGGATAATTCCCCGCTTGCAGAATGATGGTTCCACCAGGAGGAAGCAGGCTGATGGCTGTGGTTAAATCCAGTGGAGAGTTGAGAGTCCCTTTACCATCGGCTTTTCCGTCAGGCGTTACATAGAACGTTGTTGCCGTTATATCTGTCTGTTTTTCAACGCTGAAATCCTGAGTGACAGGGGTGTTATCCTTTGTGCTGGTGGGCGTAAAGGTGAGACGGAAGTTATTTTTTTCATTGAGCGTGGTGGGTAAGGTATACATCTCTCCGGCATTCACCGATTTATCGTTACCGATCACCACTTCATTTTGCTGAACGCTGAAAACCCCGTCATAGTTTGCCCGAGCCTGCACCAGGTACTGCGCGGATGTACTTTTACTTGCTGAAGCGAGCTGGACGAGCACGGGGATGGCTTTTGCCTGCCAGGGTTTGGATGCTTCTGTTTTAGCAACCGATGTGGTCAGGGACGCATCCGTTACGGTTATTTTTGCATTGCGGGAAGCAAAGAAACCAACGTAGTAGCTGTTTTTATGTTGCACGGAAATTAGATCGGCGCGAGGTACATGCTGGCTCACCCAGGCGTCACTGTCTGCGGGGGCCCAGGCCGTGATAAAACCGTCATTTGTGCGTTCCAGTTTTAAACGGAATGCAGGAGTCTGGTTGATATCAACCTCTTCTTTATAGCTCTGCTTTTTAACCGCTGCCCCTGCATTTCCCCAGGGTTGTGAGATCCCCTCGCGCGTTATGGCCTGCAGTTTTACCCGGTTATGATCTTTTTTATCCTGCGTCATGATGGCATTCATCACCATGTTTGATGCCGCCGGAAACTCTTCATAACCCTCTTTCAGCGGTTGCTGACGTGGAACACCGATAATATCGCGCACGAGAAGGCCAGCACCTTCCTGAGCAGCTGGTTTTGCCCCATTCTCAGGTCCAAACTGGTCAACTCTGACGGTAGCCTGAAGAATAAAATTATCTTTGGCTGGAAGTTCGGTATAGAAAAAGGTTAACCCATCGTGTGAGTTAGCAATCTTACCGCCGCGGCTTTCAAGCGTAATGGCTTTTGATAAATCGGCAGTATCCTGTTGCGTAAGCGTTTTTCCGCCGATAGTGACATCGTTAACGCCAATTTTGGCAGGTAATACGTTGGAGGAAAAATTCACGTCCGTTGACTGCCCGAAGGCAATGGCTTTCCAGACATGCGTGGGTTCTGCTGCAGTCGAAGCTAAAGGTGCGCACATCATCAAGGCCAGAGGTATTTTATAGTTCATCTTATTCTCCTGAGTAATAACTGAGCGTCATTATCATCAAGATGAAACGGTGTTTCTTTTTTGTTCGTCACAATATTCAATTATTAAAACCATGTTTTGATTTTGACCGATCTTTATTCATGAGGCGAAAAAATCGCTAAGCTGTTGTGAGCGTTAGTGACTTACCCGGAGAATGGGATTTTCCAGAGAAAAAGTGATTTATTCGGTCTTAAAAAGTATCCTCAAAGAGCCCGTAACGCCCTGGGTTGAGCGTTTTAGCACCATTCCATTTTATGGCGCAAAATATGTAGAATTTTCAACGTCAAAGGGTTTTACTTCTCACTCAAATTACAGTCAGGACGCGTATGTTGAACAATACGATGAGCGTGGTCATCCTTGCCGCAGGCAAAGGAACCCGCATGTATTCCGATCTTCCGAAGGTGCTGCACACCCTTGCCGGGAAAGCGATGGTGCAGCATGTTATTGATGCTGCAAATGAATTGGGTGCGCGCCACGTCAATCTGGTTTACGGTCACGGCGGAGAATTGCTGAAGCAAACGCTGCGTGATGACAATCTCAACTGGGTACTTCAGGCTGAACAGCTCGGTACAGGTCATGCGATGCAGCAGGCCGCGCCATTCTTCGCGGATGACGAAGACATTCTGATGCTCTACGGCGATGTCCCGCTGATCTCTGTCGAAACCTTGACTCGCCTGCGTGACGCAAAACCGCAGGGTGGCATCGGTTTATTAACCGTGAATCTGGATGATCCCAGTGGTTACGGTCGTATCACCCGTGAAAACGGTAAAGTGACGGGTATTGTTGAGCATAAAGATGCCAGCGATGCACAGCGACAAATCCAGGAAATTAACACCGGTATCCTGATTGCCAATGGCGCAGATATGAAGCGCTGGCTGTCAAAGCTGACTAACAACAATGCACAGGGTGAGTACTATATCACCGACATTATTGCGATGGCGTATCAGGAAGGACGTGAGATCGCTGCAGTACATCCGACACGTATTAGCGAAACTGAAGGGGTGAATAACCGCCTTCAGCTTTCCCGTTTGGAGCGCGTTTATCAGTCCGAACAGGCAGAAAAATTGCTGCTGGCTGGCGTTATGCTGCGCGATCCGGCGCGTTTTGATCTGCGCGGAACGTTGTCTCATGGGCGTGATGTTGAGATTGATACTAACGTTATCGTTGAAGGCAACGTTACCCTGGGTCATCGCGTCAAAATTGGTACGGGCTGCGTGATCAAAAACAGCGTGATTGGTGATGATTGTGAAATCAGCCCGTATAGCGTTGTGGAAGATGCCCATCTGGAGTCCGCCTGTACGATTGGCCCATTTGCACGCCTTCGTCCTGGTGCTGAGCTACTGGAAGGTGCTCACGTGGGTAACTTTGTCGAAATGAAAAAGGCGCGTCTGGGTAAGGGCTCCAAAGCCGGTCATTTGACCTATCTGGGCGATGCGGAAATTGGCGACAACGTGAATATTGGTGCAGGTACGATTACCTGTAACTACGACGGTGCGAATAAGTTTAAAACCATTATTGGGGACGATGTGTTTGTCGGTTCCGACACGCAACTGGTGGCCCCCGTTACCGTTGGCAAAGGTGTCACCATTGCTGCTGGTACGACTGTAACGCGTGACGTTGCGGACAACGAGCTGGTACTGAGCCGTGTGCCGCAGGTCCATAAGCAGGGTTGGAAACGCCCGGTGAAGAAGAAGTAGTCGATTTGTTCCTCACCTTAACTCTCCCCTTGGGGGAGCGGATATTTCGGTGCGGTGTTTTTCTCCCTCGCCCCTTTGGGGAGAGGGCTGGGGTGAGGGGATAATATAATCCTCCCCCCACCAGCAGTACCCATAAAGATAACCCCCACTCTCTACAAGGCTCGGGGGGCCCGGAAACGGGTAAATACAGGTCAGCGACAACGCATGGCATAACGCCATTATCAGGAAATCTAACTATGTGTGGAATTGTTGGCGCAGTTGCGCAGCGTGATATTGCTGAAATCCTTCTCGAAGGTTTACGTCGTCTGGAATACCGTGGCTACGACTCTGCCGGTCTGGCGGTTGTTGATGCAGAAGGTCATATGACTCGTCTGCGTCGTCTCGGTAAAGTACAAATACTGGCACAAGCAGCAGAAGAACATCCGCTGCATGGTGGCACAGGTATTGCTCACACCCGCTGGGCTACGCATGGCGAACCATCCGAAGGTAATGCGCACCCGCATGTGTCTGAACACATCGTGGTCGTACATAACGGCATTATCGAAAACCACGAACCGCTGCGCGAAGAACTGAAAGCACGCGGCTATACCTTTGTTTCCGAAACCGACACCGAAGTAATTGCTCACCTGGTTCACTGGGAGCTGGAGCAGGGCGGTACGCTGCGTGATGCGGTACTACGTGCTATCCCACAGCTGCGTGGTGCATACGGTACGGTGATCATGGATTCCCGCGATCCGAGCACTCTTTTGGCGGCCCGTTCAGGTAGCCCAATGGTTATCGGTATGGGGATGGGGGAAAACTTTATTGCCTCCGACCAGCTGGCTCTGCTGCCCGTTACTCGCCGCTTTATCTTCCTGGAAGAGGGTGATATCGCGGAAGTAACGCGTCGCTCAGTGGAGATCTTTGATAAGTCAGGTTCTCCGGTAAAACGCCAGGAGATCGAATCGAATCTGCAATATGACGCGGGCGACAAAGGCGCTTACCGTCACTACATGCAGAAAGAGATTTACGAACAACCTAACGCGATCAAAAACACCCTGAGTGGACGTATCAGCCATGGTCAGATTGATCTGAGTGAGTTGGGGGCAAATGCCAACGAACTGCTCTCGAAAGTTGAGCATATTCAGATTGTGGCCTGTGGTACGTCTTACAACTCGGGCATGGTTTCCCGTTACTGGTTTGAAGCGCTGGCGGATGTGCCGTGCGATGTCGAAATCGCCTCTGAATTCCGCTATCGCAAATCAGCTGTGCGTCGTAACAGCCTGATGATCACCCTTTCCCAGTCTGGTGAAACAGCGGATACCCTGGCGGCATTGCGTCTGTCCAAAGAGCTGGGTTATCTCGGTTCGCTGGCGATTTGTAACGTACCGAGCTCCTCTCTGGTGCGTGAATCCGATCTGGCGCTGATGACCAATGCAGGCACTGAAATTGGTGTGGCATCGACTAAAGCGTTTACCACTCAGTTAACCGTTCTGCTGATGCTGGTGGCGAAATTGTCGCGCCTGAAAGGGCTGGACGCGTCCATTGAGCATGACATTGTTCACGGTCTTCAGGCGCTGCCGAGCCGTATTGAGCAGATGTTGTCGCAGGATAAACGTATTGAAGCACTGGCTGAAGATTTCTCTGACAAACACCACGCATTGTTCCTGGGGCGTGGCGATCAGTATCCTATCGCGCTGGAAGGCGCGCTGAAGCTGAAAGAGATCTCGTATATTCACGCTGAAGCTTATGCGGCAGGCGAGCTGAAACATGGCCCTCTGGCGCTGATTGATGCGGATATGCCGGTCATCGTTGTTGCACCGAACAACGAACTGCTGGAAAAACTGAAGTCCAACATCGAAGAAGTTCGTGCCCGTGGCGGCCAGCTGTATGTCTTCGCCGATCAGGATGCCGGTTTTGTCAGTAACGACAATATGCACATCATTGAGATGCCGCATGTGGAAGAGGTGATTGCACCAATCTTCTACACCGTTCCATTGCAGTTACTGGCTTATCACGTCGCGCTGATCAAGGGCACAGACGTTGACCAGCCACGTAACCTGGCGAAATCAGTAACAGTAGAATAATCACGACAGGCTCCACCTTCGGGTGGGGCTTTTTTACCCACTCCGGCTTGTTTTTAATCAACTCTTCCTCGCTTTTATTTATGACAATCTGTCATATTCAGCTACTTTTTTTAGTGTCACGGAAAGAAAATATTTCTGAAAACGTACTGTCATGTTTGTGGTTAACGTGATGATTATTAATGCTTATTTTGGAGAATCCTAAGTGGGATTTTCAATGTCATAAAACTGTCATATTTCGTACATTTATCTGTCACCTGTTTGTCCTATTTTGCTCATCGTAGCCACTTAAACAATGATTTACGAAATCCTTGCAGGAGACATTATGAAAGTTATGCGTACCACTGTCGCAACTGTTGTCGCCGCGACCTTATCTCTGAGCGCTTTCTCTGTATTCGCAGAAGCAAGCCTGACTGGCGCTGGTGCAACCTTCCCTGCGCCGGTGTATGCCAAATGGGCAGATACCTACCAGAAAGAAACCGGTAACAAGGTGAACTATCAGGGTATTGGCTCCTCCGGTGGTGTTAAACAAATTACCGCTAACACGGTCGATTTCGGTGCGTCAGATGCTCCACTGTCTGATGAGAAACTGGCTCAGGAAGGCCTGTTCCAGTTCCCAACCGTTATTGGGGGTGTGGTTCTGGCGATCAACCTGCCAGGCGTGAAGTCTGGTGAGCTGGTGCTGGATGGCAAAACGCTGGGTGATATCTACCTCGGCAAAATCAAAAAATGGGATGACGAAGCGATTGCTAAACTCAACCCAGGCCTGAAACTGCCAGCGCAGAACATCGCTGTCGTTCGTCGTGCAGACGGTTCCGGCACATCTTTCGTTTTCACCAGCTACCTGGCGAAAGTGAACGAAGAGTGGAAATCTAAAATTGGTTCTGGCTCTACCGTTAACTGGCCGACTGGTCTGGGCGGTAAAGGTAACGACGGTATCGCCGCGTTTGTACAGCGCCTGCCTGGCTCTATCGGTTACGTAGAATACGCTTACGCTAAGCAAAACAACCTGGCTTACACCAAGCTGTTGTCTGCTGACGGTAAAGCGGTAAGCCCAACCGAAGAGAACTTTGCGAATGCAGCCAAAGGCGCTGACTGGAGCAAATCCTTCGCTCAGGATCTGACTAACCAGAAAGGCGAAGGTGCGTGGCCAATTACGTCCACGACCTTCATCCTGGTTCACAAAGATCAGAAGAAACCAGAGCAGGGTACTGAAGTGCTGAAGTTCTTCGACTGGGCATACAAAAATGGCGGAAAACAGGCTAATGACCTGGATTACGCAAGCCTGCCTGATAGCGTGGTTGAGCAGATTCGTGCTGCATGGAAAACCAACGTGAAAGACAGCAGCGGTAAAGCGCTGTACTAACAAGATATTTTTGACGAAGATGGCGGGTGGCGTGAGCTAACCCGCCAATATTCGTGAAACGTCTAACAGAAGAGTGATTTATGGCTGCAACCAAGCCTGCATTTAACCCTCCGGGTAAAAAAGGTGACATGATTTTCAGCGCGCTGGTAAGACTGGCTGCGCTGATTGTGCTATTGCTGCTGGGCGGCATTATCGTGTCTCTGATTTTCTCCTCCTGGCCGAGCATCCAGAAATTTGGTTTCTCCTTCCTGTGGACCAAAGAGTGGGATGCACCAAACGATATTTATGGTGCACTTGTGCCGATTTACGGCACGCTGGTGACCTCGTTCATCGCCTTGCTGATCGCCGTACCGGTGAGTTTTGGTATCGCGTTGTTCCTGACGGAGCTTGCGCCAAACTGGCTGAAGCGTCCTTTGGGTATCGCCATTGAATTGCTGGCCGCTATTCCAAGTATCGTTTACGGCATGTGGGGCCTGTTTATCTTCGCCCCGCTGTTTGCGACCTATTTCCAGGAGCCTGTCGGCAATGTGTTGTCAGCAGTTCCGATTGTCGGCTCGTTGTTCTCTGGTCCGGCGTTTGGTATCGGTATTCTGGCAGCCGGTGTGATCCTCGCCATTATGATTATTCCGTACATTGCGGCCGTTATGCGCGATGTTTTCGAACAAACTCCGGTGATGATGAAAGAGTCGGCCTACGGCATCGGCTGTACCACCTGGGAAGTGATCTGGCGTATTGTCCTTCCGTTCACCAAAAATGGTGTCATCGGTGGCGTTATGTTGGGCTTAGGCCGTGCGCTGGGTGAAACCATGGCGGTGACCTTTATCATTGGTAATACCTACCAGCTCGACAGCGCATCGTTGTTCATGCCAGGTAACAGTATTACGTCTGCACTGGCGAATGAATTTGCTGAAGCAGAATCAGGGCTTCATGTTGCTGCTCTGATGGAATTGGGTCTGATTCTGTTTGTGATCACCTTTATCGTGCTGGCCATTTCGAAAGTTATGGTTATGCGTCTGGCGAAAAATGAGGGGGCACGCTAATGGCGACTCTCGAAATGCAAAGCACCGCAGAGCTGGCGGAATCTCGCCGTAAAATGCAGGCTAAGCGCCGCTTTAAAAACCGTATCGCGCTGACGCTTTCCATGGGAACCATGGCATTTGGTTTGTTCTGGTTAGTGTGGATCCTGTTCTCAACGGTTGTACGTGGTATCGATGGGATGTCCCTGGCGCTGTTCACCGAGATGACGCCTCCACCTAACACGGCGGGAGGTGGTCTGGCGAACGCCCTTGCCGGTAGTGGTCTGTTGATCCTGTGGGCCACGGTATTTGGTACGCCGCTTGGCATTATGGCGGGCATTTACCTGGCGGAGTATGGCCGTAAATCCTGGCTTGCAGAAGTGATTCGCTTTATTAACGATATCTTGCTCTCTGCGCCATCAATTGTGGTCGGCCTGTTTGTTTACACCATTGTCGTGGCTCAGATGGAGCATTTCTCCGGCTGGGCAGGCGTGATTGCGCTGGCACTGCTGCAGATCCCGATTGTGATTCGTACCACCGAAAACATGCTGAAACTCGTGCCTGATAGTCTTCGTGAAGCGGCTTATGCTCTGGGTACGCCGAAATGGAAAATGATCTCCGCCATTACGCTGAAAGCATCAATCTCCGGGATCATGACCGGTATTCTGCTCGCGGTTGCGCGTATTGCGGGTGAAACGGCTCCGTTGCTGTTTACGTCGCTCTCCAACCAGTTCTGGAGCACGGATATGATGCAGCCGATTGCTAACCTGCCGGTAACCATCTTTAAATTTGCGATGAGTCCATTCGCAGAGTGGCAACAACTGGCCTGGGCCGGGGTGTTGATTATTACCCTTTGCGTACTGTTGTTGAACATTCTGGCGCGCGTGATTTTCGCGAAGAAGAAACACGGTTAATTTTTTACGGCGCGGCACATCGCGGCGTCGAATGAGGAAATGAGTCAATGAGTATGGTTGATACTGCCCCGGGTAAAATTCAGGTTCGTGATTTGAACTTCTACTACGGTAAATTCCATGCCCTGAAGAATATCAACCTGGATATCGCAAAGAACCAGGTCACGGCATTTATCGGTCCGTCTGGCTGTGGAAAATCCACGTTGCTGCGTACCTTTAATAAGATGTATTCGCTCTATCCAGAGCAGCGTGCAGAAGGTGAAATTATCCTTGATGGCGACAACATCCTGACCAATACCCAGGATATCGCCCTGCTGCGTGCGAAAGTGGGCATGGTATTCCAGAAGCCGACGCCATTCCCGATGTCGATTTATGACAACATCGCCTTTGGTGTTCGCCTGTTCGAGAAACTCTCTCGTGCCGATATGGACGAGCGTGTGCAGTGGGCTTTGACCAAAGCCGCATTATGGAACGAAACTAAAGATAAGTTGCATCAGAGTGGGTACTCTCTGTCCGGTGGTCAGCAGCAGCGTCTGTGCATTGCGCGCGGTATCGCGATTCGCCCGGAAGTGTTGCTGCTGGATGAGCCGTGTTCAGCGCTGGATCCGATCTCAACCGGTCGTATTGAAGAGCTGATCACCGAACTGAAGCAGGATTACACCGTGGTTATCGTGACCCACAACATGCAGCAGGCTGCGCGTTGTTCCGATCACACGGCGTTTATGTATCTGGGTGAGTTGATTGAGTTCAGCAACACGGACGACCTGTTCACCAAGCCCGCGAAGAAACAAACTGAAGATTATATTACTGGCCGCTACGGTTGATTTGCCTTAGTGCATGTGGAGAAACCATGGACAACCTCAATCTTAATAAACACATTTCCGGCCAGTTTAACGCAGAGCTGGAAAGCATCCGCACCCAGGTGATGACCATGGGTGGCATGGTCGAGCAGCAGCTGTCTGATGCGATTACCGCGATGCACAACCAGGATAGCGAACTGGCGAAGCGCGTCATTGAAGGCGACAAAAACGTCAACATGATGGAAGTCGTGATCGATGAAGCCTGCGTGCGCATTATCGCGAAACGTCAGCCGACGGCGAGCGACCTGCGTCTGGTGATGGCGATCATCAAAACGATTGCTGAACTGGAACGTATTGGTGATGTTGCAGATAAAATCTGTCGCACTGCGCTGGAGAAGTTCTCTCAACAGCACCAGCCGCTGCTGGTGAGTCTGGAGTCGCTGGGTCGCCACACTGTGCAGATGCTGCATGACGTGCTGGACGCTTTTGCGCGTATGGATCTGGATGAAGCGGTTCGTATTTACCGTGAAGACAAGAAAGTCGACCAGGAATATGAAGGTATTGTGCGTCAGCTGATGACTTACATGATGGAAGATTCACGAACCATTCCAAGTGTACTGACCGCGCTGTTCTGCGCTCGCTCTATCGAGCGTATTGGCGACCGTTGCCAGAACATCTGCGAGTACATTTTCTACTTCGTGAAGGGACAGGATTTCCGTCACGTTGGCGGCGATGAGCTGGATAAGCTGCTGGCGGGTAAAGACCCGAAAGAGTAATCATTGCGGCGGGTGATTCGCCTGATAAACCTGTAGGCCGGATAGCCATAGCGCTATCCGGCTTTGTTTTTTCAACGCGTAATATTCCACCCGCGAGCCTTCCACAACTCAGGCAACTGAGCCAGATCGGTAAAGGTCGTCACTTTGGGATGAACGATCGGTTTGTTATGCGGATCGGCGCAAAAATAGAACACCTCCATCCCCGCATCGATGCCCGACTGCGCGCCAGCTGAAGAATCATCTACCAGAATGCAGTTCTCGACGTTCACATTCACGGCTTTTGCCGCATGGAACATTAATGCCGGATCGGGTTTCCAGCGCTGAATATCGTAACCGCTGAACAATTTCTCCGGGAAGTGATGCAACATCTCCAGCTTGCCCAGTGAGTGCTGCATTTTGCTGACCGGTCCGTTGGAGACCACGCACATGGGGACGGTCATCGAATCCAGAAGCGCATTGGCTCCCGCAATGACCTCCAGTTCGGAATCGAAAAGGCGTGCGACCTCGGCGCGGTACACAGGTTCCAGCTCTGTTTTTGCGAGGCTGACGCCGTGTTCATCATTAATAATGTCGATGATCTCGTATAGCTTCACGCCTTTAAAGCGTTTGAACACCTCTTCGAGATCGAGTGCGATGCCAAATTCCTGGAACATGGCAACATACGCGCGGGAACAAATGACCTCACTGTCGACAAGCGTACCGTCGCAGTCGAAAAATACCGCCTCAATTCCGGACATGCCTTTCCCTTTTCACAAGTTTATCGTTTACGTACTGCGGTTTTGCGAGACGCAATCGTTGCCGTATAAGAAAAATCAATGAAAAAAAGTATCTCGCAACCGCCCCTATTGTCGCATTTTGGTATAGGATAGCGACGAATTTTCCCTCCTTGTTCGGAAATTGATGATGAGTCAACAACACACTACCCAGACATCTGGTCAGGGTTTGCTTGAGCGCGTGTTCAAACTGCGCGAGCACGGCACAACGGCACGCACCGAAGTGATCGCCGGTTTCACCACCTTCCTGACGATGGTGTATATCGTTTTTGTTAACCCGCAAATTCTGGGCGTTGCTGGCATGGATACCAGCGCCGTCTTCGTCACCACCTGTCTGATTGCGGCACTGGGCAGTATTCTGATGGGTATCTTTGCGAACCTGCCAGTCGCGCTTGCACCTGCGATGGGTCTGAATGCATTCTTCGCGTTTGTTGTGGTTCAGGCGATGGGCCTGCCGTGGCAAGTGGGGATGGGCGCTATTTTCTGGGGCGCTATTGGCCTGTTGTTGCTGACCATTTTCCGTGTTCGCTACTGGATGATTGCCAATATTCCGGTGAGCCTGCGTGTGGGGATCACCAGTGGTATTGGCCTGTTCATCGGTATGATGGGTCTGAAAAACGCCGGTGTTATTGTTGCGAACCCAGAAACGCTGGTTAGCATCGGTCATCTGACCTCTCATAGCGTTCTGCTGGGCGTGTTGGGCTTCTTTATCATTGCGATCCTGGCATCCCGCAACATTCATGCGGCTGTGCTGGTGTCTATTGTTGTCACCACGTTGCTGGGCTGGATGATGGGTGATGTTCACTATAACGGTATTGTCTCTGCGCCACCGAGTGTCTCAACCGTGATTGGTCACGTTGATCTTGCCGGTTCGCTGAACCTTGGGCTGGCTGGGGTGATCTTCTCCTTCATGCTGGTAAACCTGTTTGACTCCTCTGGTACGCTGATCGGCGTGACGGATAAAGCAGGTCTGGCAGACGAAAAAGGCAAGTTCCCGCGCATGAAGCAGGCGCTGTTTGTGGACAGTATCTCTTCTGTTGCCGGTTCCTTTATCGGTACATCTTCTGTTACCGCTTACATTGAATCCTCTTCTGGCGTTTCTGTCGGGGGCCGTACCGGCCTGACCGCGGTCGTCGTCGGTATTCTGTTCCTGCTGGTGATTTTCCTCTCTCCACTGGCTGGGATGGTTCCACCGTATGCGGCGGCAGGTGCGCTGATTTATGTGGGTGTGCTGATGACGTCCAGCCTGTCACGTGTGAAGTGGGATGACTTAACCGAAGCCGTTCCGGCGTTTATTACTGCCGTGATGATGCCGTTTAGTTTCTCCATCACCGAAGGTATCGCACTGGGCTTTATCTCTTACTGCGTAATGAAGATCGGTACGGGCCGTTTCCGTGACCTCAGCCCATGCGTCATTATCGTTGCTCTGCTGTTTGTGCTGAAGATTGTGTTTATTGATGCACACTAAGATGCAGAAGATGGTGTCAGGTGGTGCTTCGCTTACCTGACCGATGAACGCAGTTCCCTCTCCCGGCGGGAGAGGGTTAGGGTGAAGGCAAAATTACGCTTTCACCCGCTTAATGTAATCCCCAAATGCAGTCAGCTGGCCAGAGAGATGGTCACGTGTGCTCTGATCCACCACTTCACCCGTTTGCGGGTCGACTTTATTCTGAATCATGCCACCCATAAATTCCGGCTTGTTCATCACCATTGCATCCAGGAACACCAGAATCTGGCGCAGGTGATATTGGCAGCGTGCACCGCCAATCGCCCCCATGGAGCTGGTTTGAATCAGAACCGGTTTACCTGACAAAGGTTGTTCCGGTAAACGGGATAGCCAGTCGATGGCATTCTTCAGGCCACCAGGAACGGAGTAGTTATACTCCGGCGTCACAATGACCACGCCATCGGCCTGACGAATTTGCTCTGCCAGAGCTTCTACGCTCTGCGGGAAACCCTCTTCCTGCTGAACATCGGCATCGTACAGCGGGATCTCACCAATAGAAGGCAGTGCTGAGATATCCATTCCTGCCGGTGCGAGGCTCGGCAGCGTGCGGGCAACCATCCCATTAAACGAACCTTTGCGCAGGCTTCCCAGTAACGTAACAACTTTCAACGTATCAGACATGATTACTCCTTTTCATCATGATGGCCCAGGACGGGTCAGTTAAGGGTAAGTGCTTTTTCTGCTGGTAAACTGGTGAGTCTCATTAAACGTGCGGCAGGCTCATTGGCGCGCGCCGGGACATCAGGAAGGCTATGCCATCCACGATGGCTGTCAAATTCCCAAATCTTCAGACGCTCAATGGCGGGGGTAACGGCAATTGACCAGATCAGGACATCTTCAGCGTCGCTGAGTGCTTCAACCAGAGCCGCTTGTGAGGCGCGTAAACGGCCTGAACCGGGCAGTAACTGGAGCAGACTCGCATCATCAGCGGCACAGCCTGAGAGTTTGCGGATGCTTTGGCGCAATGTAATGAGTTGTGCCCGTGCTTCGTTGGGATCGTTTTGATTACGTACCCACAGTTTTTCGTTGCTGGACAGAGGGTACGCGTCATGGGCGGTGGAACCATGGAAACCGCGCGTTGCGCGCTGGAGTTCCATATCCAGTCCGCAGTCGCCTTCCGTCGTCAGGGCTACGCCAACAATATTGCCCGTGTAGGCGATTGAAAAATGAGGGAGCTCAGGGTCAGCAAAGACCGGTCGGCCTTCTGGTTGGGTGATCATGTCCGGCAGCTCGCTCGTGCCATACAGCATAAACAACAGCTCAGCGAGGAGTGCTCTGGAGGCTAAAAATCGCGTCCGGCGATATTCAGGCAGTTTGCGGGCTTCATCATGACAGGCCGGTGAAACCCTGACCGGCTCGAGGTGTCCTTCAGTCAGTATCCCTCTAGCAAAGTGCGTTGCCATTTTTCTCTCCATGATAATGGTCGTAGTGGGGGTAAACGGTTACATCATTATCGCTTAACTTTGCTACTGTTTTAATCAGTAAATGGAAGGATGAGAAGCCCAGGAGCTAAACTTTACATTTTCTTAGATAAAAATGGGCGCTTTAGCCCAATGGCGTACCGTATAGCGCCTTTATCGTCTCTCTGAGCCAGAGAATTTTTGGGTTATGGCTGTTACGTTTATGCCAGATTAACGTGAAGGGAACGGTGAGCTTTTGGGTTATCTCTTCATCAATGGGGATGGGGCGGGTAATCAGCTTACGCTGGTGGAGCTCATTATAATGGTGGCAGTAATAGGGTGCGGTTGCCAGGTAGTTGTGGCCAGGCTGCGCGGCCATAAACATCGACTGCTCAAACCCTGGTAGGCTCATAGCAATATTGCGTTCGCGACCCATCTCTTTCAGCACTTCATCCAGCGCCCAGGTGTCGCTACGCTCCCAAAATATGCTGATATGTGGGTAGCGCAGAAACGTGTCCAGATTCCACTCTTCCTGTAGTGCGGGATGATCTTCACGCAGATAAACACAAGGACGATCGCTAAACAGGATTTCGTAGTCGATAAACCACGGCATCAGCTTCAATAATTCCCTGGAGCGTGGGTGTGTTTCGCGCCCTGTAAAGCCGAGATCGACTTCGCCTCGCGTAATGGCATCAAGTGAATCGTAGTCCCAGTGGCGCATCTTGACCGTCGCTTGCGGATAGCGTTGATTGACCTGTTCCAGCAAGGCGTTGAAGCGTATCAACATAAGCGGCGTTTCCGCCGCTAGCTCGAACGTCAGTCCACCGGGTGAGTCATGATGGAATTTATCGAGGATCTGATTGCCAATCTGCATCCAGTCAGCGAGATCCTGCTCCAGACTCACCGTCAGCGGCGTTGGCAGTAACCCTAACGGCGTTTTCACAAACAGCGGATCGTCAAACCAGTCACGCAGCTTTGCCAGCGATTTACTCACCGCCGACGGGGTGACGTTCATCCGTTTCGCGGCTTTAGTGACGCTGCGCTCCTGCAGCAACAGCTGCAGGCACAACAAAAGGTTAAGATCGAGACTGCTGATGGGCTTCTTCATAATGCGCCGCGGGCTGTATGACCATGAGTAAGACAATGCAGAGCATGCTACAGCCAATCAATATCCCGATCAGCATATTCAGGGCGTTAAGCCCTAATATTGCCGCCAGCCAAATCCACAGTGAGGAACCGCATACCTGTGCGATACCGAGCATTGAGCTTGCCACTCCCGCGCGCAGTGAGAACGGACCTAATGCCTGACTCATCGCTACACCGAAGCCAACAGAGAACCCGGCGCAAATCAACGTAATACCGACCAGCATGATGGCATGTGAGTTTGTCGTTGCCAGAGTAATGCCTGCTGCCAGGAACAGTACCTGAGAGGTCAGCATCAATGTACGCTGACGGAAAATATTCAGCGCAAATGGCGTCGAGAAGGACACGGCCATGCTGACCATCGCGGTTAATGCCATCACCGTAGAGTATTCCCCGCGATCAAACCCCATGGTCTCCATCAGCAAGACCGGGGAAACATTTACATAGGTCAGAATTACCGCCACGCTTAGCGTGGTCACCGCCAGGCGGCTGAGGAAAAAACGGTTCAATAGCTTTTCGGCAGGCGCAATGGTCGCATTATTGCCTGCGGTGTGCGAACCCGGATGGGTCTCTTTAAGCACCGTAATCGACAGGATAAAGACGAGCATGCCCATTGCCGCCATTGTCCAGAAGAGGCTCTGCTAGGGCAGTCTGAGCATAATCAGATAGCCAATAACCGGGGCGAGTACCGGAATAATGCAGGTAATACCGTTCAGCATTGAGAGCACTTTTGCGCGACGTTGCGCGCTGAGGGTATCGCGTAAAATCGCAAAGGCCACCACATAGCACCCGCCTGCGCCAACACCCTGAATAAAACGGCCAGCCAGGAACAGCGTGCTGTCTTGTGCCAGTGAGCACAGCACTGAGGCCAGGGCAAAAATTACCGCACCGGTAATGGCTACTGGTTGTCTTCCAGCTTTGTCGGCAATTTTCCCGGCAAATACCATCGACGAGGCCATACCCGCCAGATACGCCGAAAACGCGATATGCAATTGCGCTTCACTGGCCCCCAGGTCACGAGTGATATGTGGCAGACCAACCAGATACATATCAATCCCGGATGGATACAGAAGAACCAGAGCAAAACTACAAAACAGAAAACGCGCCATAAAACCCCCATGTTCGGCAGACGTGAAGCATAGGGGGAGAAGGATGGAGATGCGAGTTGCCATTTGGACAATGGTGATTTCCTCACAGGAAATCACCATTGTTTCTGAGGGAGAAGCACACGCAATCTGTTGCGAAATTACGATTAACCAAATCGCGGTAAGATATTGAGTGTACTGCCAAACCAGCACAGAATGACCATCACCCCAAAGACAATTACCACAGTGGGGATGATTCTACCGCCCCAGACGGTGAATGTTTTATCCGGAAATTTTTGTCTGGATTTGAGTGCCAGTATCGCCGGCACAATGACGGCCCAGATCGTTGCACACAGCCCGGCTCCGGCTATGCCATAAATAAAGCCATTCGGAAAGAGTAAGTACAAAATACCCGGGGGAAGGAATGTGAGCAGTATCGTTTTAAAACGCCCAGCCCCGGAGTTGTCAATCCCAAACAAGTCAGCAAGATAATCGAAAAGCCCTAAAGTGACGCCAAAGAAAGAGCTTGCGACAGCCAGATTGGAAAAAACAAGCAGGCAAAACTCAATGATCCCTCGTTGATTCGTTCCAAGGAAGGATTTGACTAACGAGTCAACGTTTCCACCTGATGAGATAATATCCTTAAACCCATCACGGGAAATGTTCCCCATAGTGCAATAGAGCCAGAACAGGTAGATGCACAAAGCCAAAAGCGAGCCAAAGACAATACTCTTTATAAGCTTATCTTTTCTTTTTCCGTAGCAAATGATGAGGCTGGGTATATTTCCATGAAAACCAAAAGAGGCCAGGCAGACAGGAAGCGCCATAAATATGTAGGGGCTATACGCAGTATTGTTATGGTTATTCGCACTATCACTTAGTATTGAAAAGTCGACCTGGAAGAAAAATGAACTAAAAACAATGATGAACGCCAGAATTTTGATACCTAAAAAAAGCGAAGTGATTCTGCTGGCTGCTATTGAGCTGAACCAAAGTACGCCAGCGACAAAAGCGGCAGTGCAAATACCTATAATTCGAGGGTTGACGTGATTACCTGATTGCATTGCTATTGTTTCACTTATAATCGCGCCATTAGCTGAGATATAAGCATAAGTCAGTATATAAAGTACAAATGCAACGGTGAAGCCACTTATAACATTCCATTTATTACCGATTAAATCTTTTGTGATGGTGTTAAAGCTGGATCCTACCGGGTAATTTAAATTGGCTTCAAGTAATAACAATCCTGAATGTAGCATTGAAAACCAGGCTATTATTAATATAAATGCACCCCAAAAAAACCATGCTCCGGCAAGATCAACGGGCAAGGCAAACATGCCCCCTCCAATGACAGTGCCAGCAATAACCATCACGCCCCAAAAAGAAGAGTGTTTAGCTTTTGAATTTTCTTCCATGATGCCTCTGTTAACTGTAGTCGTTAAGCATTATTTATTCTTCAGAAAAAACAGGAATGAATAATGAAATGGCTATACGAATATAGCCATTTCATGTGGTGTAAATTAAATTTCTTTGAGTTTTGCTGTAAAGTGGCGTAAGACTTTTGGTTCGTATGTGAAGGTTAATCCTTTAATATTTGAAGCATTCTCTTTTACATGTTTGAATGCTTCAATAATAAAGTCCATATGTGTCTGTGTATACGTTGCTCGTGGAATTGTTAAACGTAATAATTCAGCAGGGCAAGGTAACTGTTTACCGGTTTTAGGATCACGGCCCAGTAAGAAGGAACCAATTTCGACAGCACGAATACCGGCTACTTTATACAATTCACATGCCAGTGCCTGAGCCGGGAACTGTTCTGCCGGGATATGTGGTAGTAACTTCCCGGCATCAACGAACGCTGCGTGTCCGCCAGCTTGCTGGCAAACAACGCCGATGGCTTCCAGGCCATCAACCAGGTATTGAACCTGAGTAATACGATAGGCCAGCCAGTCTTTATTCATGCCGTCATGAAGGCCGACAGCAAGGCGTTCCATCGCACCCCCCTCCAGGCCGCCGTAAGTCGGGAATCCTTCCTGGACTACGCAAATCGTCCTGCATTCGGTGTAGACATCGAAGAATGCGTCGTCCTTGATACACAGCAGACCACCCATTGGAACCATGGCATCCTTTTTAGCCGACATCGCTAACATATCGGCATATTTGTAGGTTTCACGGGTGATCTCTTCAATACTCCAGTCTTTATACTCCGCTTCTCGTTGCTGGATAAAATAGGCATTCTCAGCGAAACGTGCAGAATCCATAACGACCGGGATATCGTATTTTTTGGCAATCTTGTACATGGCTTTTAAGTTTGCCAGAGAGATCGGTTGCCCGCCTGCCGAGTTACTGGTTATCGTCGCAACAATATAAGGGACATTATTCGGGCCAACCGCTTCGATGCCGCTCTCTAATCCTTCGAGATCAAAATTCCCTTTAAAGTCGTAACGAACGGCGGTATCGAATGCCTCTTTGATATAAACATTGCGAACGGTACAACCATTGATCTGGCTATGACCCTGGGTGGTATCAAAGAAGTAGTTCGAGAAAGCAACCATCTTTGTTCTGTCCAGCCCTTTTTCCTGTTCACGTTTTTTGATTAAAACAGGAATGTAAATTTGCTCTGCACCACGTCCCTGATGGGTGGGAATGGTATATTGATAGTTAAATATCTCTTTTACAGAATCCGCTAAGGCATAATAACTACGGCTTCCGCTGTAGGCTTCATCGCCACGCAGCATCGCGGCCTGCATATTCTGCGTGACAGCACCTGTACCACTGTCCGTCAGTAAATCAATAAATACATCATCGCTATCAAGGAGGAAAGGATTCATGCCTGATTTTACAATCGCACTCTCACGATGCGCTCTGGTTGTACGTTTTACTGGCTCAATAACTCTGATGCGAAAGGGTTCCGGGAGATGTGTAAAGTTTTCCATGATATAATCCTTTGAATAATTTAATTAATAGAATCCCTGTGACTGTTTATTGATAAACAATCATTTTTTGATAGCCCGTTAGATATTATTCTGTTGCTTTCAATACAGACATACCTCTGGCTAAGTGAATAGCCTTATAGATACGTAAGTAAGCCAACATACAGCGGTTTGAATAATATTTATTTTCTTTTGGGCGTGACAAACAATAGATTGCAAAGAACCCATTGATGTTTAAGAGGAAAATGCGAAAAAGGAATTAAGGATGGTGCTCGACAATTCGATTGTCGATATTAAACCATTTGGAGGTAATGTATGTGGTTAAGATAATCATCATATGTTTATCCTCGTTAGACACGAAGCATACAATATTGTACTGAAATTATTTGTCTATCTGCTGATTATGTACTTGTGATTAAAATCACAACAATAAATTGAGTTGTTTCTTATTAAAGGTTTTCCAATATTAAAATGTAATGACAGGATCTATTAGCTGTTAATCAGGCTATTTAAACGTAAAAACCCGTATTAACAATAAATTAATACGGGTTTAATAGGGAATGCTGTTATCTGTTGAGGTAATTACTTACCGATACAGAAGCTTGAGAAGATCCTGCCCAGCAAATCATCTGACGTAAATTCCCCGGTGATTTCACTCAGGTTCTGTTGTGCGAGACGTAACTCTTCCGCCAGCAGTTCACCCGCCCAGGCTCCGAGGAGCTGCGCTTTACCCTGATCAAGATGTTTTGCCGCTTCTTCCAGTGCCTGCAGGTGACGACGACGGGCAAGGAATCCGCCTTCCATGCTGGTGTCAAAACCCATACTCTGTTTGAGATGGTTACGCAGGTCATCCACGCCTTCGCCTGTACGAGCGGACAAGCGAATAAGTGAGTGACCATTCACATCGCTGATGCCCAGCGTCTCGCCGGTAACGTCGGCTTTGTTACGCACCACGGTGATCGGTAATTTGGCAGGAAGACGTGCAATAAAGTCTGGCCAAATATCGGCGGGATCGACAGCCGTGGTCGTTGTACCATCAACCATAAACAGTACACGATCGGCTTGCTCGATCTCCTGCCAGGCACGCTCGATACCGATACGTTCAACTTCATCACTGGCATCACGCAGACCTGCGGTATCGATAATATGCAAAGGCATACCATCAATGTGGATATGCTCACGAAGCACGTCACGAGTGGTTCCGGCGATATCGGTCACGATGGCGGCTTCACGACCCGCCAGAGCGTTCAGCAGGCTCGATTTCCCGGCATTTGGACGCCCGGCGATGACAACCTTCATCCCTTCGCGCAACAAGCTCCCCTGACGTGCTTCAGCGCGAACAGCATCGAGATCGGCCATCACGCTGTTAAGCTGCGCTTCGATTTTTCCGTCAGAGAGGAAGTCGATTTCCTCATCCGGGAAGTCGATAGCCGCTTCGACGTAGATTCGCAGGTGAGTAAGTGCTTCCACAAGATGATTTACGCGTGCGGAAAATGCGCCCTGAAGCGAGTTGAGCGCGGAGCGTGCTGCTTGTTCAGAACTGGCATCAATCAGGTCAGTAATGGCTTCTGCTTGCGCCAGATCGAGCTTGTCGTTCAGGAACGCGCGCTCAGAGAACTCGCCTGGCTTCGCAATGCGAAGGCCCGGTAGGGTCAAAATACGTTTTAACAGCAGGTCGAGGATCACCGGGCCACCGTGGCCTTGCAGCTCCAGTACATCTTCACCGGTAAATGAATTTGGGCCGGGGAACCACAGTGCAATGCCTTGATCCAGTGCGGAGCCGTCCATGTCTTTAAATGGCAGATAATCGGCGTAGCGCGGCTTTGGCAGTTTGCCCAGCACGGCTTCGGCTACCTCGCGTGCCCTGAGGCCGGAGATTCGCAAAATACCTACACCACCGCGTCCCGGTGGGGTTGCCTGGGCGACGATAGTGTCGTTATGGCTCATGGTTTGTCTCGTTTAATACCAATAAAAAAAGGCGGTCAATTGACCGCCCTTATTTTAGCGTTAACTTACCGAATCAGGACTTTTTCTTTTCGCGGCTATGCAGGCCACGTTTTTCCAGACCACGGTAAATCAGCTGCTGCTGGATGATGGTCACCAGGTTGCTGACGATATAGTACAGCACCAGACCTGACGGGAACCACAGGAAGAAGACGGTGAAGATGACCGGCATAAAGGTCATGATCTTCTGCTGCATCGGGTCGGTCACTGTGGTTGGCGACATCTTCTGAATGAAGAACATCGTGATACCCATCAGGATCGGCAGGATGTAGTACGGGTCCTGTGCAGACAAGTCGTGGATCCACAGAGCGAACGGCGCATGGCGCAGCTCAACGGAGCCCATCAGCATGTAGTACAGCGCAAGGAAGATTGGCATCTGAATCAGCAGTGGGAAGCAACCACCCAGCGGGTTTACTTTCTCTGCTTTATACAGGGCCATCATTTCCTGGCTCTGACGCTGTTTGTCATCGCCCAGACGCTCACGCATCGCCGCAATCTTCGGCTGCAGCATACGCATCTTCGCCATGGAGGTGTACTGCGCTTTAGTCAGCGGGTACATGATGCCACGCACGATAAAGGTGATAACGATGATGGAGAAGCCCCAGTTACCCAGGAAGCTGTGGATGAACTTCAGCAGCTTAAACAGCGGCTGAGAGATGAACCACAACCAGCCGTAATCTACGGTCAGATCCAGATGTGGCGCGACGGCTGCCATCTTGTCCTGGATTTCCGGACCGACCCACAGGGTGCTGCCCATTTTCCCGGTTTGACCCGGTTGAACCAGAACTGGCTCAGACTTATAGCCGATAGCAGCAATGCCGTTACCCAGATTCGCCGTGTAGAAGTTGTTAGAACCTTCATTACGTGGAACCCATGCCGTTGCGAAATACTGTTGCAGCATCGCGACCCAACCACCTTTAGAACTGACGTTCAGGTTTTCGTTGTCGGCGATGGTGTCGAATTTGTATTTTTCGTATTTCGCATCTGGGGTGGAGTACGCCGCGCCACGGAAGGTATGCAGCGCAAAGTTGCTGCTTCCGGTGTCACGATGCGTTGGCAGATTGATGGACTGCTTCAGCTGACCAAACGTTGCCAGCTCCAGTGGTTTAGCACCGGTATTCTGCACGTTGTAATCCACTCCCACCGCATATTCACCGCGTTTCAGGGTGAAGGTTTTGGTGAAGGTGTTGCCTGCTGCGTCTGTATAAGTCATCGGGATCGCGAGTTCGTTTTGGCCATCAGCCAATACAAACGCATCTTTATCGACGTTATACAGCGGACGCGGACCGTTAGCCGGATTATCCGGGCCATCACGACCGGTCAGACCGCTTTGAGCCTGATAGAGGAACTGCGGCGTAGTTTCGAGTAACTGGAACGGCTCGTTAGAACCGAGATCTTTCGGGTAAGTTACCAGCAGCGCCTGCTCGACATCACCACCACGGGTGTTGATAGTCAGCTCAAGCACATCGGTCTTAACCGTAATCAGTTTACCCTGGCCACTGGCCGGTACGCCCTGGTCGGCGGCGCTACCCGCTGCTGTGGTCGTGGTCTGCGTGACCTGCTGTTGTGGTTGAGGATTTTTATCCTGCTCCCACGCCTGCCAGATCATGAAAGACACGAACAACAAAGCGATGATAAGAAGATTGCGTTGCGAATCCATCGTTAGTGTTCTCTGGTATCAAATGGTCCTGGGGGGACGGGGTCGTCTCCACCGGGGTGTAAAGGGTGGCATTTTAATACGCGTTTCACCGTCAACCAACTGCCTTTTATCACTCCAAACCTGCGCAATGCCTCAATTCCGTATTGCGAACAGGTTGGTGTGAAACGGCAGTGCGGCCCGAGTAGCGGACTAATCAGGCGTTGATAGACCCGAATGAGGGCTATCAGGACCCGTGAGCCAGGCGACAGTGGCGGCGCCATAATTTTTCCAACGCTTCCGAGAGAGCACGGTTATCGAGGTCGGCAACCCCCTTTTTAGCCACCACCACGAAATCCATTGATGGAAGTTCGTGCTGACGTAAACGGAAACTCTCACGCGTCAGACGTTTAATCCGATTGCGTTCGTGTGCGCGTTTAACGTTTTTCTTGGCGACTGTAAGACCGATGCGGGGATGCCCCAGCGAATTTTGGCGGCCGAGGATGGTGATTTGCGGCGTGCCAGCCCGTTGTGGCTGCTGGAAGACGAATGTGAAATGAGTGGGAGTTAACAAACGTAACTCCCTGGGAAATGCGAGCTTAACCACTCAGGGGTTAGCTTTATTACTTGGAAACGGTCAGACGAGAACGGCCTTTAGCACGACGACGTGCCAGAACCTGACGACCATTTTTATTAGCCATACGAGCACGGAAGCCGTGAGAACGGTTGCGCTTCAGTACAGACGGTTGAAAAGTGCGTTTCATGGCGATTTCTACCTAAACTTGAATAAATTCAATGGCTTTTCACGATGCCCGAACGAATATTGAACGACGGACGCCGAAGCCATGGGTGATTAAAGAGGCCGGATTGTAATAATTGTACACTCCGGAGTCAATTCTCTTTCCTTCTTTCCCGCGTATTTTCGCACGTTTTCGCGTGGAAAATGAGCAGCGTTCGACGCGGAGAAGTCGAGCATAACGCGCCGGGTGGGGGATTATACGACCTCCCCGTTAAAGCGCAAGGATCGTCCAGGATCTTCGTTAGATCATTTAAGCAAAAAATTGTCTGTGCTCATTAATTTTTCCAATATGCGGGCTAAATCGTGGGGCACTCCTTGCAGGATCGATTACACTTACCCGGTTTCAGATCTTCCTGTGGATAAATCGGGAAGAATCTGTGAGAAACAGAAGATCTCTGACTCAGTTTAGGCTATGATCCGCGGTCCTGATCGCGATCCTGGGATCCCGACGGGGTAAAAATTGCAGATAGCAATTCGCACGTCACCCTTTTGCACAGGGTCTATTCGACGTGTGCCAACAATCACGAATATTCAGTATCTTTCTTTTATTGTTCGAGTGGAGTCCGCCGTGTCACTTTCGCTTTGGCAGCAGTGTCTTGCCCGATTGCAGGATGAGTTACCAGCCACAGAATTCAGTATGTGGATCCGCCCATTGCAGGCGGAACTGAGCGATAACACGCTGGCTTTGTATGCGCCAAACCGTTTTGTGCTCGATTGGGTAAGGGACAAATACCTCAATAACATCAATGGACTGCTCAATGATTTCTGCGGGACGGATGCCCCACAGCTACGTTTTGAAGTGGGAACAAAACCGGTCACGCAAACTGTCAGAGAAACGGTAAATGTCGCCGTTCCTGCGCAGGCTGCTCCCGCTCCTGCGCCGCGTGTTGCGCCTGCTGCACGTCCCGGCTGGGACAACGTTCCTGCCCCGGCAGAGCCTACCTATCGTTCTAACGTCAACGTGAAACATACGTTTGATAACTTTGTTGAAGGTAAATCAAACCAACTGGCTCGCGCTGCGGCTCGTCAGGTGGCTGATAACCCTGGTGGCGCGTATAACCCGTTGTTCCTCTATGGGGGCACTGGCTTGGGTAAAACTCACCTTCTGCATGCGGTGGGTAATGGCATTATGGCACGTAAGCCCAATGCCAAAGTGGTGTATATGCACTCCGAGCGCTTCGTTCAGGACATGGTAAAAGCCCTGCAAAACAATGCGATCGAAGAGTTTAAACGCTACTACCGTTCCGTTGATGCTCTGCTTATTGATGACATTCAATTCTTTGCCAATAAAGAGCGATCACAGGAAGAGTTTTTCCATACCTTCAATGCGCTGCTTGAAGGTAATCAGCAGATCATTTTAACTTCGGATCGTTATCCAAAAGAGATCAACGGCGTCGAAGATCGTCTGAAATCTCGCTTTGGCTGGGGCCTGACCGTGGCGATCGAGCCTCCGGAGCTGGAAACCCGCGTTGCGATCCTGATGAAAAAAGCCGATGAAAACGATATTCGCCTGCCGGGTGAAGTCGCGTTCTTCATTGCTAAACGTCTGCGTTCAAACGTTCGTGAACTGGAAGGTGCGCTGAACCGCGTCATTGCCAATGCCAACTTCACGGGCCGGGCAATTACCATTGATTTCGTGCGTGAAGCACTGCGTGATCTTCTGGCATTGCAGGAAAAACTGGTCACTATCGACAATATTCAGAAGACGGTGGCCGAGTACTACAAAATCAAAGTGGCAGATTTGTTGTCTAAGCGTCGTTCCCGCTCGGTGGCGAGACCGCGTCAGATGGCTATGGCGCTGGCAAAGGAGTTAACCAACCACAGTCTGCCGGAGATCGGCGATGCGTTTGGTGGCCGTGACCATACAACCGTGCTGCACGCGTGCCGCAAGATTGAGCAGTTGCGCGAAGAAAGCCACGACATAAAAGAAGATTTTTCCAATTTAATCAGAACATTATCATCGTGATGCTATGAAATTTACCGTTGAACGTGAACATTTATTAAAACCGCTGCAACAGGTGAGTGGCCCATTAGGTGGCCGCCCAACGCTGCCTATTCTCGGAAACCTGCTGCTTCAGGTCGCGGACGGTACGCTGTCGCTGACCGGCACAGATCTGGAAATGGAAATGATCGCGCGTGTTACGCTCTCTCAGCCACATAACGCGGGCGCAACGACTGTACCAGCGCGTAAATTCTTTGATATTTGCCGCGGGTTGCCGGAAGGCGCGGAAATTGCTGTGCAACTTGAGGGCGACCGTATGCTGGTTCGCTCCGGTCGCAGTCGCTTCTCGTTGTCTACGCTACCTGCTGCGGACTTCCCAAACCTGGACGACTGGCAGAGCGAAGTTGAATTCACCCTGCCGCAGGCGACGATGAAGCGTCTGATTGAAGCCACGCAGTTCTCAATGGCGCATCAGGATGTCCGTTATTACTTAAACGGCATGTTGTTCGAAACCGAAGGTGAAGAGCTGCGCACCGTGGCGACCGATGGTCACCGTCTGGCGGTCTGCTCCATGCCGATTGGCGATTCACTGCCAAATCATTCGGTGATCGTACCGCGTAAAGGTGTGATTGAGCTGATGCGCATGCTCGACGGTGGTGAAACGCCACTGCGTGTGCAGATTGGCAGCAACAATATTCGTGCACATGTTGGCGATTTTGTCTTCACTTCGAAGCTGGTTGATGGGCGTTTCCCTGACTATCGTCGCGTATTGCCGAAGAATCCGGACAAAACGCTGGAAGCAGGCTGCGACATTCTCAAGCAGGCGTTTGCGCGTGCGGCCATTCTCTCTAACGAGAAATTCCGCGGTGTACGTCTGTATGTGAGTGAAAATCAGATCAAAATCACCGCCAATAACCCGGAGCAGGAAGAGGCAGAAGAAATTCTGGACGTCACCTACGCCGGAACTGAGATGGAAATCGGCTTCAACGTCAGCTATGTGCTGGATGTTCTGAATGCACTGAAGTGCGAAAACGTTCGCATTTTGCTGACTGATTCCGTATCGAGCGTGCAGATTGAAGACGCCGCCAGCCAGAGCGCGGCCTATGTTGTCATGCCTATGAGACTGTAGTGAAAAATATCGGGCTATCTTACTTGCCATTTTCAGCCAGGGCTGTGCTCACCCCTGTCACGTACTGCGTGTACGTTTCAGGGTCTGCGTGCAGCCCGCGTTGAAACTGGCTGCGCCGATTACACCCAGGCCCGAAGAACCCCTTATATGTCACTGACGCGCCTTTTAATTAAAGATTTCCGCAACATTGAAAGCGCGGATCTCGCTTTGTCCCCTGGCTTTAACTTCCTGGTTGGTGCGAATGGCAGCGGCAAAACCAGCGTGCTGGAAGCTATCTATACGCTCGGTCATGGCCGGGCGTTTCGCAGCTTGCAGATTGGTCGTGTGATTCGCCATGAGCAGGAGTCATTTGTTCTGCACGGGCGCTTGCAGGGTGAAGAGCGTGAAACCTCCATTGGTCTGAGCAAAGACAAGCAAGGCGACAGCAAGGTCCGTATTGACGGTACTGATGGCCATAAAGTGGCTGAGTTGGCACTACTGATGCCGATGCAGCTGATTACACCGGAAGGGTTTACTCTCCTCAACGGTGGCCCCAAATACCGAAGAGCATTCCTCGACTGGGGATGTTTCCATAATGAAGCGGGTTTCTTTAATGCCTGGAGTAATCTGAAGCGGCTGCTGAAACAGCGAAATGCTGCGCTGCGCCAGGTCACTCGCTACGCTCAGTTGCGTCCCTGGGATATGGAATTAATCCCACTTGCGGAACAAATCAGCAACTGGCGTGCAGAATACAGTGCAGGGATTGCTGAAGACATGGCGGATACCTGCAAACAGTTTTTACCCGAGTTTTCTCTCACCTTCTCCTTCCAGCGAGGCTGGGAGAAAGAGACGGATTATGCCGAAGTGCTGGAGAGAGGCTTCGAGCGCGACCGCATGCTAACCTACACCGCGCATGGTCCGCACAAGGCGGATTTCCGCATTCGTGCTGACGGTGCGCCGGTCGAAGATACCTTGTCACGCGGGCAGCTAAAACTCCTGATGTGTGCGCTGCGTCTGGCGCAGGGGGAGTTTTTAACCCGCGAAAGCGGGCGACGCTGCCTGTATCTGATAGATGATTTTGCCTCGGAACTCGACGACGCACGGCGCGGACTGCTTGCCAGCCGCTTAAAAGCCACGCAGTCGCAGGTTTTCGTCAGCGCGATTAGCGCTGAACACGTAATGGACATGTCGGACAAAAATTCGAAGATGTTCACCGTGGAAAAGGGTAAAATAACGGATTAACCCAAGATTAAATGAGCGAGAAACGTTGATGTCGAATTCTTATGACTCCTCCAGTATCAAAGTCCTGAAAGGGCTGGATGCGGTGCGTAAGCGCCCAGGTATGTATATCGGTGATACGGATGACGGCACCGGTCTGCACCACATGGTATTCGAGGTTGTGGATAACGCTATCGACGAAGCGCTCGCGGGTCACTGTAAAGACATTGTCGTCACCATTCATGGCGATAACTCTGTTTCCGTACAGGATGATGGCCGTGGTATCCCAACGGGTATTCACCCGGAAGAGGGTGTGTCCGCAGCAGAAGTGATCATGACCGTACTGCACGCGGGCGGTAAATTTGATGATAACTCATATAAAGTTTCCGGCGGCCTGCACGGCGTAGGGGTTTCCGTGGTTAACGCCCTGTCGCAGAAACTGGAACTGGTTATCTACCGCGAAGGCAAAATTCATCACCAGGTCTATACCCACGGTGTGCCGCAGGCTCCACTGTCAGTTACGGGCGAAACGGAAAAAACCGGGACGACAGTACGTTTCTGGCCGAGCCACGAAACGTTTTCTAACGTGACCGAATTCGAGTACGACATTCTCGCCAAACGTCTGCGTGAACTGTCCTTCCTGAACTCCGGCGTGTCTATCCGCCTGCGTGACAAACGTGACGGTAAAGAAGACCATTTCCACTACGAAGGCGGTATCAAAGCGTTTGTTGAATACCTCAATAAGAACAAAACGCCGATCCACCCGAATATCTTCTATTTCTCAACAGAGAAAGACGGTATTGGTGTAGAAGTGGCGCTGCAGTGGAACGATGGTTTCCAGGAAAATATCTACTGCTTCACCAACAACATTCCACAGCGTGATGGCGGTACACACCTTGTTGGCTTCCGTACGGCGATGACCCGTACCCTGAATGCTTACATGGATAAAGAAGGCTACAGCAAGAAAGCGAAAGTTAGCGCCACCGGTGACGATGCCCGTGAAGGCCTGATTGCTGTGGTTTCTGTTAAAGTGCCAGATCCTAAGTTCTCCTCACAGACGAAAGACAAGCTGGTCTCTTCTGAGGTGAAATCCGCAGTTGAGCAGCAGATGAACGAACTGCTGAGCGAATATCTGCTGGAAAATCCGTCTGACGCCAAAATTGTGGTCGGTAAAATCATCGATGCTGCGCGCGCCCGTGAAGCTGCACGTAAAGCGCGTGAGATGACCCGCCGTAAAGGTGCGCTGGATCTGGCTGGCCTGCCGGGCAAACTGGCGGATTGCCAGGAACGCGACCCGGCGCAGTCCGAACTGTACCTTGTGGAAGGGGACTCCGCGGGCGGTTCTGCGAAGCAGGGTCGTAACCGTAAGAATCAGGCGATTCTGCCGTTGAAGGGTAAAATTCTGAACGTTGAGAAAGCGCGCTTCGACAAAATGCTCTCTTCGCAGGAAGTGGCAACGCTTATCACCGCCCTGGGTTGTGGTATTGGCCGTGACGAGTACAACCCGGATAAACTGCGCTATCACAGCATTATCATCATGACCGATGCGGACGTCGATGGTTCTCACATTCGTACACTGCTGCTGACCTTCTTCTATCGTCAGATGCCAGAAATTGTTGAACGTGGCCATATCTACATTGCACAGCCTCCGCTGTACAAAGTGAAAAAAGGCAAACAGGAACAGTACATTAAAGACGACGAAGCAATGGATCAGTATCAGATCTCCATTGCGCTGGACGGTGCAACCCTGCATGCGAATGCCCACGCTCCGGCGCTGGCAGGTGAGCCTCTGGAACGTCTGGTTTCTGAGTACAATGCAACGCAGAAAATGATTGGCCGTATGGAACGTCGCTTCCCGCGTACATTGTTGAAAGCGCTGATTTACCAGCCGACGCTGGTTGAAGCCGATCTGAGCGACGAACAGACGGTGACCCGTTGGGTTAACCAACTGGTGACTGAGCTGAACGAAAACGAGCAGCACGGTAGCCAGTGGAAGTTTGATATTCGTGAGAATGCCGAACTGCATCAGTTCGAACCAGTCATTCGCGTGCGTACTCACGGTGTTGATACCGATTACCCTCTGGATCATGAGTTTGTGACCGGTGGTGAATACCGTCGTCTGTGCACCCTGGGCGAAAAACTGCGTGGTCTGATTGAGGACGATGCGTTTATCGAACGTGGCGAGCGCCGTCAGCCCGTTACCAGCTTCGAGCAAGCGCTGGATTGGCTGGTGAAAGAGTCTCGTCGTGGTCTGTACATTCAGCGTTATAAAGGGCTGGGTGAAATGAACCCGGATCAGCTGTGGGAAACCACTATGGATCCAGAAAGCCGTCGCATGCTGCGCGTGACGGTAAAAGACGCGATTGCTGCGGATCAGCTGTTCACTACTCTGATGGGCGATGCCGTTGAACCGCGTCGTGCCTTTATTGAAGAAAACGCCCTGAAAGCGGCAAATATCGATATCTAAGTCGTTTATCCCCCTCTCTCCACTGGAGATAGGGGGATCATTCCCCACAAAAGAGGAATCCCCTTTCTCTATTCCATCCCCCTTTATCTCCGACTCTTTTACTGTTTTCCGTGCCGAATCGCGTTAGCATGAGGAAAGACTCATTTAAATCGGGGATCTCATGGCCATTAAACTCATTGCAATCGATATGGACGGCACACTGCTGCTGCCAGACCACTCTATTTCTCCAGCCGTTAAAAACGCTATCGCCGCAGCGCGTGAAAAAGGCGTAAATGTGGTTCTGACCACCGGGCGTCCGTATGCGGGGGTACACAGTTACCTGAAAGAGTTGCACATGAATCAGCCGGGTGATTATTGCATCACGTATAACGGTGCGCTGGTACAGAAGGCCGCTGATGGCAGTACGGTCGCGCAAACTGCGCTGAACTATGACGATTACCTGTTCCTGGAAAAACTGTCTCGCGATGTGGGTTCTCACTTCCACGCGCTCGATCGCAACACGCTTTATACTGCGAACCGCGATATCAGTTACTACACCGTACATGAATCCTTTGTCGCGACGATCCCGCTGGTGTTCTGTGAAGCCGACAAAATGGACCCGGCCACGCAGTTCCTCAAAGTGATGATGATTGATGAGCCTGCCATTCTTGATAAAGCGATCGCCAAAATACCGGCGGACGTTAAAGAGAAATACACCGTACTGAAAAGTGCACCGTACTTCCTCGAAATTCTCGATAAACGTGTGAATAAAGGGACGGGCGTGAAATCACTGGCGGATGCGCTGGGGATCAAACCAGAAGAGATCATGGCTCTTGGCGATCAGGAAAACGACATTGCGATGATTGAATATGCTGGAATGGGTGTCGCGATGGATAACGCTATTCAATCGGTGAAAGATGTCGCCAACTTTGTAACGAAATCCAATCTGGAAGACGGTGTTGCCTACGCGATCGAGAAATTTGTTCTGCAATAACAGCAACCCAATCATACGAACCCTGGTGATCCACCGGGGTTTTTTTTGCCTTCAATTTACCGGATTGTTCTTTTTGTGATCTTGATTGTAGTACAACATTGTGTGATTGTACTACATTAAAACCTCGATAATGATAAGTAGCGTTGCTTTTGTACTGCAAAAGTGAGGTGAAATTCAGCGATCGCGGTAAAGTAGTGATGGACACAAAGAGCACAAGGACTCTCCATGACTCTCAATAAAACCGATCGCATCGTCATTACGCTGGGTAGCCAGATTGTGGGTGGAAAATACGTACCAGGATCGCCGCTGCCTGCAGAGGCTGAACTGTGCGAAGAGTTTGAAACTTCGCGCAACATTATCCGGGAAGTGTTTCGCTCGCTGATGGCGAAGCGGCTGATTGAAATGAAGCGCTATCGCGGCGCGTTTGTTGCGCCGCGAAACCAGTGGAATTACCTCGACACTGATGTCCTGCAATGGGTTCTGGAAAATGACTACGACCCAAGGCTTATCGGCGCGATGAGCGAGGTACGAAACCTGGTAGAACCCGCGATTGCCCGCTGGGCAGCGGAGCGCGCAACGTCAGGTGATCTGGCGCTGATTGAGTCGGCGCTGAATGACATGATCGCCAACAACCAGAACCGGGATGCCTTTAACGAAGCGGATATTCGCTATCACGAAGCGGTGCTGCAGTCAGTACATAACCCGGTTTTACAACAGCTTAGCGTGGCAATCAGTTCGCTACAACGAGCAGTATTTGAACGAACCTGGATGGGTGATGAGGCCAACATGCCAAAAACGCTCCAGGAACATAAAGCGCTGTTCGATGCGATACGGCATCAGGACGGTGATGCGGCAGAGCAGGCGGCAATGACCATGATCGCCAGCTCGACACGAAGGTTGAAGGAAATCACATGACATCTCGCTACATCGCAATTGACTGGGGATCGACCAATTTGCGCGCCTGGCTTTATCAGGGTGAGCAGTGCCTGGAGAGCAGGCATCAGAAGCAGGCGTGACGCGCCTGAACGGAAAATCCCCTGAAGCGGTGTTAGCAGAAGTGACACAAAACTGGCGTGATAGCACCACGCCGGTAGTCATGGCGGGAATGGTGGGCAGCAACGTAGGCTGGAAGGTTGCCCCTTATCTGCCGGTTCCGGCCCATTTCTCTTCTATTGGCGAGCAGTTAACGTCTGTTGGGGACAATATCTGGATTGTACCCGGCCTGTGCGTGTCTCGTGACGATAACCACAATGTGATGCGCGGCGAAGAGACACAGCTGCTTGGCGCACGCACGCTTTCTCCTTCTTCTGTCTACGTCATGCCTGGTACACACTGCAAATGGGTGCAGGCCGATGCAGAACAGATCCACGATTTTCGCACCGTAATGACCGGCGAATTGCACCATTTGCTGCTAAATCATTCACTGATAGGGGCAGGGCTTCCACCTCAGGAAGTCTCTTCTGAAGCCTTCATTACCGGGCTTGATCGTGGCCTTCATTCCTCTGCCGTTTTGCCGCAACTTTTCGAGACCCGCGCCTCTCACGTACTGGGAACACTTCCCCGTGAGCAGGTGAGCGAATTTTTATCTGGCCTGTTGATTGGCGCAGAAGTCGCCAGCATGAGCGATTTTATCGCCCACGAGCAGACCATCACGATTGTTGCTGGTTCATCGCTGACATCACGCTATCGGCAGGCGTTCCACGCCGTTGGGCGCAAGGTGTCTGCGATATCTGGCGACACGGCATTTCAGGCAGGAATAAGGAGTATCGCTCATGCAGTGGCAAACTAATCTTCCCCTTATCGCTATTTTGCGCGGCATTACGCCCGACGAAGCGCTGGCACATGTTGGTGCGGTAATTAATGCCGGATTTGACGCCGTGGAAATCCCGTTGAATTCGCCGCAATGGGAAAAAAGCATCCCAATGGTGGTGGAGGCGTTTGGTGATAAAGCGCTGATTGGTGCGGGTACGGTGTTGCAGCCAGAGCAGGTCGACCAACTGGCAAAAATGGGCTGCAAACTGATTGTGACGCCGAATATTCAGCCGGACGTGATCCGCCGCGCGGTCAGTTATGGCATGACGGTTTGTCCTGGGTGCGCAACCGCAACAGAAGCTTTCACCGCCCTCGAGGCGGGGGCGCAGTCGCTCAAAATTTTCCCGTCATCGGCTTTTGGTCCGGACTACATCAAAGCGCTGAAAGCGGTGTTACCCGCCAGTGTCCCGGTCTTTGCCGTCGGGGGGGTCACACCAGAAAACCTGGCGCAGTGGATGAAAGCCGGTTGCGTAGGGGCGGGGCTTGGTAGCGATCTCTATCGTGCCGGACAGCCCGTAGAGCGTACCGCAGAGCAGGCGACAGCATTTGTTAAAGCGTATCGAGAGGCAGTGAAATGAAAATAACCAAACTCACCACATACCGTTTACCTCCACGTTGGATGTTCCTGAAAATCGAAACCGACGAAGGCGTTGTCGGCTGGGGGGAACCGGTCATCGAGGGGAGGGCGCGCACTGTTGAAGCCGCTGTGCATGAGCTGGGTGAATACCTGATTGGCCAGGATCCTGCTCGTATTAATGACCTGTGGCAGGTGATGTATCGCGCAGGCTTCTACCGTGGCGGTCCGATCCTGATGAGTGCTATCGCCGGTATTGACCAGGCTCTGTGGGATATCAAAGGCAAAGTGCTCAATGCCCCCGTCTGGCAACTGATGGGTGGCCTGGTTCGTGACAAAATTAAAGCCTACAGCTGGGTTGGCGGTGACCGTCCGGCAGATGTTATCGATGGGATTAAAACCCTGCGTGAGATTGGTTTTGATACCTTTAAGCTTAATGGCTGTGAAGAGATGGGGCTGATCGATAACTCTCGCTCGGTGGATGCGGCGGTAAATACCGTGGCGCAGATCCGTGAAGCCTTCGGAAACCAGATTGAGTTTGGCCTTGATTTCCACGGACGTGTCAGCGCGCCGATGGCAAAAGTCCTGATTAAAGAACTCGAACCTTATCGTCCGTTGTTTATTGAAGAACCGGTGCTGGCGGAGCAGGCAGAATATTATCCGAAACTGGCGGCACAGACGCATATCCCTATTGCGGCAGGTGAACGTATGTTCTCGCGCTTTGAGTTCAAACGTGTGCTGGAAGCGGGTGGCATTGCCATTTTGCAGCCTGATTTATCTCATGCGGGCGGTATTACGGAGTGCTACAAAATTGCCGGTATGGCGGAAGCTTATGATGTCTCCCTTGCGCCGCATTGCCCACTTGGGCCTATTGCGTTAGCGGCCTGTTTGCATGTGGACTTTGTCTCTTACAACGCTGTGCTTCAGGAGCAGAGCATGGGGATTCACTACAACAAAGGGGCTGAATTGCTCGACTTTGTGAAAAACAAAGAAGATTTCAACATGGAAGGAGGCTTCTTTAAACCGCTGATGAAACCAGGGCTTGGCGTAGATATCGATGAAGCCAAAGTGATTGAGTTCAGCAAAAACGCGCCGGACTGGCGTAACCCATTATGGCGTCATGAGGATGGCTCCGTCGCCGAATGGTAAATGCGCGTCATACTCGCGCGGGTGAGTGCGTTGGCTGCACTTCCCTGGCACGAATGATTTAGCGCGCTTCGTTTCAGTTTTTAATTAAAAAAATCAAACACACCCTCTGTAAATTACAGGGCATGGTGAGCGGCTTCGCTATGCCCAAAATCTGGGGACAGATTACGATGGATATTCCAGTTACTGCAGCAAAACCTGGGCGTCGCCGTTACCTGACGCTGATTATGATCTTTATTACTGTGGTTATTTGTTACGTTGACCGCGCCAACCTTGCCGTGGCGTCGGCTCATATTCAGGAAGAGTTTGGTATTACCAAAGCGCAAATGGGTTATGTCTTCTCGGCGTTTGCCTGGCTTTATACGCTTTGCCAAATCCCAGGCGGCTGGTTCCTGGACCGTGTCGGGTCACGATTAACCTATTTTATCGCTATTTTCGGCTGGTCAGTGGCGACCCTGTTCCAGGGCTTTGCCACCGGCTTGATGTCGCTGATTGGCCTGCGCGCCATTACCGGTATTTTTGAAGCACCGGCGTTCCCGACCAATAACCGTATGGTGACGAGCTGGTTCCCGGAGCACGAGCGCGCCTCGGCGGTGGGCTTTTATACCTCAGGGCAGTTTGTTGGGCTGGCATTTCTGACTCCGCTGCTGATCTGGATCCAGGAGATGCTGAGCTGGCACTGGGTGTTCATTGTCACCGGCGGTATCGGCATTATCTGGTCGCTGATCTGGTTCAAGGTATACCAGCCGCCACGTCTGACCAAAAATATCACCAAAGCCGAGCTGGACTACATTCGTGATGGCGGCGGTCTGGTGGATGGCGATGCACCGGTGAAAAAAGAGGCGCGCCAGCCGCTGACTCTGGCTGACTGGAAGCTGGTGTTCCACCGTAAACTGGTGGGGGTCTATCTTGGTCAGTTTGCCATTGCATCGACATTGTGGTTCTTCCTGACGTGGTTCCCGAACTATCTGACGCAGGAAAAAGGCATCACGGCGCTGAAAGCTGGCTTTATGACGACCGTCCCCTTCCTGGCGGCATTTGTGGGGGTTCTGTTGTCTGGCTGGGTGGCTGACAGGCTGGTACGTAAAGGCTACTCAATCGGTTTCTCCCGTAAGCTGCCCATCATATGCGGTCTGCTGATTTCAACCTGCATCATGGGGGCAAACTATACCAGCGATCCGATCTGGATTATGACCCTGATGGCGATTGCCTTCTTCGGGAATGGGTTTGCTTCCATCACCTGGTCTCTGGTGTCATCACTTGCTCCGATGCGTTTAATCGGTTTGACGGGCGGCGTGTTTAACTTCATCGGTGGGCTGGGCGGGATTACGGTTCCCCTGGTGGTGGGCTACCTTGCGCAAGGCTACGGCTTTGCTCCTGCTCTGGTTTATATCTCTGTCGTGGCTCTGCTTGGTGCGCTCTCCTATATCCTGCTGGTGGGCGATGTTAAACGAGTAGGCTAATTTCCGTTGATGTTTTACCCTGATGCGATAATCGCGCATCAGGGTTCCTTTATGAAACAAATCACCTTTGCTTCCCGCAATCATCAACTCACCAATACCCGTACCTGGACGGCAGACAGTCGCTGGCTCGTATACGATGTGCGCCCGTCAGGGGCGTCATTTACTGGTGAGACGATCGAGCGGATTAATGTGCTGACGGGTGATATTGAGGTGCTTTACCGCGCGACAAACGGCGCACATGTTGGTGTGGTGACGGTTCATCCCGTGGATGACCGATATGTCTTTATCCATGGACCCCAAAATCCAGATCCACACTGGCAGTATGATTTTCACCACCGTCAGGGCGTCATTGTGCACCACGGTCAGGTGAGTAACCTTGATGCAATGGATATCACCGCGCCTTATACCGCAGGCGCACTGCGTGGCGGCAGCCATGTGCATGTCTTCAGTCCTGATGGGCAATGCGTTAGCTTTACCTATAACGACCACGTGTTGCATGAACGCGATCCTGCATGTGATTTGCGCAATGTGGGTGTAGCAGCGCCGTATGGCCCGGTGAATCCTCTGGGGAATCACCCGCGTGAGTATGCCGGTACATTCTGGAGCGTGCTGGTGAGCACCACGACGTCGGACCCGCAACCGGGGAGCGATGAAATTAATCGCGCTTATGAAGAAGGATGGGTGAATAACGACAGACTGGCGTTTATCGGCGACACGCTCGGCATGAACGGTGAGAAAATCCCGGAGCTGTTTATTGTTGACCTGCCAACGGATGAGTTGGGGTGGAAACGTGCAGGCGATCTGCCGTTGCAAGGTACACCAGCGTTGATGCCAGCCCCGCCTTTGGGTGTTATACAGCGCCGTTTAACCTTCACCCATCCTCGCGCGTTTCCGGGGCTGGTAAACGTGCCACGCCATTGGGTGCGGAGTAATCCACAGGGAACGCAGATTGCCTTTTTGATGCGCGACGATAACGGGATTGTCCAGCTTTGGCTGATCTCCCCTGAAGGGGGCGAACCACGCCAGTTAACCCACCATGACAGCGATATCCAGTCGGCATTCAACTGGCATCCATCCGGGAATATGCTTGGATTTGTTCTCGAAAACAGAATTGCCTGTTGCAGTGCTGTCTCCGGAGAGGTCAGATTTTTGACGTCCGATCACGGCAAACCACCATCGGGAGATGCCGTGGTGTTTTCACCAGACGGCAAGCTGGTGGCATGGATGGAGGAGACGGCGGGTTTCCGTCAGCTTTGGGTCACGGAAACCGCATAAAACTAGCGTGGTGGCATTTCAGCGGGCGGAATGACGGAGTTGGTAGCCAGATTTTCCTGCTCGCTTTTCTCGACACGCGATCTCACCGAATTGTCCGTACGGAAAAGATCCCACGGTAGCAAGAGGGTGTCCATGACAGCCGTAAACGGCATATCCAGCACCGCCAGGGATTTGGTTCCCCAGTTAGTGTCATCATCCGAGAGCATTGTCGCTGTTGCGCGTGTGCCCGGGTATGTTCCTTCTTTACCGCCAGTGTGAGACATCACGCTCGAACACCCGCAAAGTAAAACTACACCGCTGAACGTCGTCAGCTTGATCAGAACATTTTTCATCATCACTTTGTCATCGTTAATGGCACTGCATCGACCTACAACTCAGGGTTATAGCTATCCCGATAAGAAATGAATAGTCCAAAAACCCCGCACTGTGGCGGCCATCGCAATTTAACCCTTTGTGCTGTTGTCCCAGTCTATGCGAGATGCAAGAAAGTGCAAAAAAAAGTGTACTTGTTGCGCTTGAAAATACCTATACCAGACCCACTTTAAGACTGTAGCCCGATAACGAATACGCCTGATGGGTATTCGGGGGTGCAATAGCCTGTCCATGGTGGAAGGCTAAAATTCTCGCTGATTTCAGGAGCTTTTATTTATGCGTAACTTTGATCTTTCTCCGCTTTATCGCTCAGCCATCGGTTTTGATCGTCTGTTTAACCTATTAGAAAATAACCAAAATCAGGGTAATGGCTACCCTCCATACAATGTTGAACTGGTCGACGAAAACCACTACCGCATCGCGATTGCCGTTGCTGGTTTTGCCGAGAGCGAGCTTGAAATCACCGCGCAGGAGAACGTACTGGTGGTGAAGGGCGCTCACACATCCGAGCAAAAAGAACGTACCTATCTGTATCAGGGCATCGCAGAACGTAACTTTGAACGTAAGTTCCAGTTAGCCGAGAACATTCATGTTCATGGTGCGAACCTGGTCAACGGCCTGCTGTTTATCGATCTGGAACGTGTGATTCCGGAAGAGAAAAAACCGCGCCGTATCGAAATTAATTAATTTATCGGGTCGCGAAAGCGGCCCACCCAGAGATGCTTGCCGAAATGGGAGCATATGCGAATCCATAAGGATTTGCAGGAACAACTGCGCACAAAATTAACCTGTGCCAACTCGCTTCTTAGAAGGAGAAACACCATGCGTAACTACGATTTATCCCCTCTGCTGCGTCAGTGGATTGGTTTTGACAAACTGGCTAATGCCCTGCAAAGCACCACTGAGCAACAGACGTTTCCGCCGTACAACATCGAAAAAAGCGATGATAACCACTATCGCATCACCCTTGCGCTGGCAGGGTTCCGCCAGGAAGACCTGGATATCCAGCTTGAAGGGACGCGCCTTACCGTGAAAGGTACGCCGGAAAAACAAGACACCGAGACCAAATGGCTGCACCAGGGGCTGGTTATTCAGCCATTCAGCCTGAGCTTCACGCTGGCAGACCATATGGAAGTTTCCGGTGCGACCTTTGCCAACGGCTTGTTGCATATCGATCTGACGCGTAACGTGCCAGATGCGATCGCTCCGCAACGCATCGCGATTAGCGAGCGTCCTGCGTTGAACAGCTGACCGGGTAGCCACCACGGCCCTCTGAAGTAAAAGAAAAAGCCCCGCTTTAGCGGGGCTTTTTTGTGCGCCATCACCCATACAACGCTTTCTGGCTCTGAGAGAATCCCTGTCATAACTAAGGTTATGCACAGGAAGTGGATCATGAGTGATATCGCGTTAACGGTTAGCGTGTTAGCCCTGGTGGCGGTGATCGGGCTATGGATTGGTAACGTCAAAATCCGTGGAGTCGGGTTTGGGATTGGCGGGGTGCTATTCGGGGGGATCTTTGTCGGTCATTTTGCTGACCAGCTTGGGCTGGTGCTCAGCGCTGAGATGTTGCACTTCATCCAGGAATTCGGTCTGATCCTCTTTGTTTACACCATCGGCATCCAGGTGGGACCGGGATTTTTTGCCTCACTTCGCGTCTCCGGGCTGCGGTTAAACCTCTTTGCTCTCGGCATTGTGGTGATGGGCGGACTGGTGACAGCCATCCTGCATAAACTATTCAGCATTCCACTGCCTGTGGTACTGGGGATTTTCTCCGGTGCAGTCACCAACACACCCGCGCTGGGGGCAGGGCAGCAAATCTTGCGTGACCTGGGGATCTCACCTGACATCGTTGACCAAATGGGGATGAGCTACGCCATGGCTTATCCATTTGGTATTTGCGGCATTCTGCTCTCAATGTGGCTGGTACGCGTGCTGTTTCGCATCAACGTTGAGAAGGAAGCGCAGGATCATGAGTCCACGTTAACCAACGGGCATGCCCTTATCAAAACCATCAATATTCGGGTCGATAACCCTAACCTGAACAATATGGCGATACAGGATGTGCCGATCCTGAACAGCGTTAACATCATTTGTTCGCGGCTTAAGCGTGACGAAATGCTGATGGTTCCTTCGCCGGGGACGGTGATTCAGCTGGGCGATCTCTTGCATCTTGTTGGGCAGCCCGGCGATCTGCACAACGCGCGTCTGGTAATTGGCCAGGAGGTTGAAACCTCGCTTTCTACACGTGGAACAGACATGCGCGTGGAAAGGGTGGTGGTGACAAATGAGCAGGTTTTAGGGAAAAAAATACGTGATCTGCAGGTAAAAGAGCGTTATGACGTGGTGATCTCCAGGCTTAACCGCGCAGGTATCGAGCTGGTTGCCAGCCCGGAAGCCAGCCTGCAGTTCGGGGATATCCTCAATCTGGTGGGGCGGCCAGCATCAATAGATGCGGTGGCGGATATGGTGGGGAATGCGCAGCAAAAACTGCAGCAGGTACAGATGTTACCGGTGTTTATCGGGATCGGGTTGGGTGTACTGTTGGGCTCCATTCCGCTGTATGTGCCCGGATTCCCGGTAGCACTTAAACTGGGGCTGGCGGGTGGCCCACTGATTATGGCGCTGATCCTGGGGCGTATCGGTTGCATCGGTAAGCTGTACTGGTTTATGCCGCCAAGTGCAAACCTGGCGCTGCGGGAGCTGGGGATTGTGCTGTTCCTGGCCGTTGTCGGCTTAAAATCGGGCGGCGATTTTGTCGATACCTTGCTCCAGGGTGAAGGGATGAGCTGGGTAGGGTACGGGATTTTTATTACCGCCATTCCTTTGCTCACGGTGGGCATTCTGGCGCGTATCTTCACCAAAATGAACTATCTCACGCTCTGCGGCATGCTGGCGGGGTCGATGACCGATCCTCCGGCACTGGCGTTTGCTAATAACCTGCATGCCACCAGCGGCGCGGCAGCGCTCTCGTATGCCACGGTTTATCCGCTGGTTATGTTCTTACGCATTATCACGCCGCAGCTACTGGCGGTGATCTTCTGGGGGCTGGGTTAGTAAGGCCTCCGGGTGAATGCGCCGTAAGTGGTAGTCCACCTGGTAATCGCTGGTGTTGCGGAACATCACGGAATAATTAAGGAATTCGCCGCTGTCGCTGTAGGAAAGGGATGTAATACGCAGCAGCGGCGTTTGTTCCGGGACGTTCAGATAATGCGCCAGCTGTTTGTCTGCCAGAACAGGCGTCAGGCTTTCGTAGTTGCCGCTGATGGTTATCCCACACTCTTTCTCAATATAATCAAACTTCGACCCTTCAAGATGTACCAGTGAGAGGTTGCGAAACAGCTTCACAGGCATAAAGCTGTCTTCCAGCATCAGTGGTTTTCCCTCCACATAACGTACCCGGCGCGAAAAGTAGATCCGCTCATCTATCTGAATACGCAGCTGGCTGGCGATGGCGGGCGGAGCAGGCATCACTTCAAACTGTAAGACCTGGCTCTGCACCTCTTTGCCTTGTTGACGGAGCACTTCCACCAGCCCGGTCAGATTGGTGGTTTCATGGTGAACGTCTTTGCGTGAAACAAACGTCCCGCTGCCGTGACGACGTTCGACAAGACCCCAACCCACCAGCAAATCGAGCGCTTTACGGACCGTCATCCTCGCCACACCAAATTCTTTCGCCAGTGCTTTCTCTCCCGGCAGTGGGCTACCGACAGTGTAATCAGAAGAATTGAGCCGCAACCGCAATCTGTCAGCAATGGATTTGTAGATCACCTGTAGACCTCTCTGTGAATATCAGGGCGTGAATACGGTCTTTAGATGTCCATATTTACTGCAAAAAGTAGACCTGATTGCACAAATTAAAACCATGAAAGCGATCACGAATCGTAGCGGCACGTCATGTGCGTTATTCGGGAAATTCTTATGCTCATTTCAGGCCAGTAAAAAACCATAAAGGCCTCTAACCCCTACAGGTTGTTACATGAGGATTTGAAAATGCTCAGTCAAATACAACGTTTTGGCGGCGCCATGTTTACCCCAGTGCTGTTATTCCCCTTCGCCGGGATCGTGGTGGGGATCGCTATCATGCTGCGCAACCCGCTTTTTGTGGGTGAAGCTTTAACCGCGCCAGATAATTTATTCGCGCAAATTGTTCATATTATTGAAGAAGGCGGCTGGGCGGTCTTTCGCAACATGCCGCTGATTTTTGCCGTCGGTTTACCTATCGGCCTTGCAAAACAGGCGCAGGGCCGGGCTTGTCTTGCGGTGCTGATCAGTTTTCTGACCTGGAACTACTTTATAAACGCGATGGGGATGACCTGGGGTCACTTCTTCGGCGTCGACTTTTCAGCTGAACCGACAGCGGGAAGCGGGCTGGCAATGATTGCCGGTATCAAAACACTGGATACCAGCATTATTGGGGCGATTGTGATTTCGGGTATCGTCACCGCCATCCACAACCGCTATTTCGAAAAACCCCTGCCCGTTTTCCTGGGGATATTCCAGGGAACCTCTTTTGTCGTCATTCTCGCGTTTTTCGTCATGATCCCCTGCGCCTGGCTAACGCTGTTGGGCTGGCCGAAAGTGCAGATGGGTATTGAATCCTTGCAGGCATTCTTACGTTCTGCCGGGGCACTGGGAGTATGGGTTTATACCTTCCTGGAACGCATTCTGATCCCAACAGGGCTGCATCACTTCGTCTACGGTCCGTTTATCTTCGGCCCGGCAGCCGTGGAGGGCGGTATTCAGGTTTACTGGGCGCAGCACTTACAGGAATTCAGCCAGAGTACGTTGCCGCTGAAAACCCTTTTCCCGGAAGGCGGATTCGCGCTGCACGGTAACTCGAAAGTGTTTGGTTCTGTCGGCATTGCGCTGGCGCTCTGGTACACCGCATCACCGGAAAACCGCGTCAAAGTTGCGGGTCTGCTGATCCCGGCCACGCTCACCGCCATGCTGGTGGGGATCACCGAGCCGCTGGAGTTCACCTTCCTGTTCATCTCGCCACTGCTGTTTGCTGTGCACGCCGTACTGGCCGCCACGATGGCGACGGTGATGTATGTCTTTGGTGTCGTGGGCAACATGGGCGGCGGTCTGCTGGACCAGTTCCTGCCGCAAAACTGGATCCCGATGTTCCATAACCATGCCTCGATGATGTTCACCCAAATCGGCATTGGTGTCTGTTTCACCGGCATCTACTTCGTGGTTTTCAAAACGCTGATCGAACGCCTAAACCTCAAAACCCCAGGCCGCGAAGAGAGTGAAATCAAGCTCTACAGCAAAGCCGATTATCAGGCTGCCCGTGGGCAAACTACTGCGCCAGCGGCGGCGAGCCAGAAGGTGAGTCAGGCTGCCGGTTTCTTAGCGGCGCTCGGCGGAGCCGCCAATATCGAAAGTATCAACAACTGCGCCACCCGCTTACGTATCGCCCTGGTCGATATGGCACAAACTCAAAGCGACGACGTCTTTAAAGCCCTGGGCGCACACGGTGTAGTGCGGCGCGGCAACGGCATTCAGGTGATTGTCGGTCTGCACGTTCCTCAGGTGCGGGACCAGCTTGAATCGCTAATGAAAACTCCTTTAACGAATGAACAAACCACCCTGACAGAGGCTATATCATGAAAAAATTCTCAGTTGTCATTGCAGGCGGCGGCAGTACCTTTACGCCAGGTATCGTCCTGATGTTGTTAGCTAACCGCGACCGCTTCCCACTGCGCACGCTGAAGTTCTATGACAACGATGGCGCACGTCAGGAAACCATCGCAGAAGCGTGCAAAATTATCCTCAAGGAGCAGGCGCCGGATATTGAGTTTAGCTACACCACCGATCCGAAAGCGGCCTTTAGCGATGTGGATTTCGTGATGGCGCATATTCGTGTCGGCAAATATCCGATGCGTGAAAAAGACGAGAAAATCCCACTTCGTCATGGCGTACTGGGCCAGGAAACCTGTGGTCCTGGCGGGATCTCCTACGGGATGCGCTCGATTGGTGGCGTGCTGGAGCTGGTGGATTATATGGAACAGTACTCCCCGAATGCGTGGATGCTGAACTACTCCAACCCGGCGGCGATTGTGGCGGAAGCGACCCGTCGCCTGCGTCCAAACGCCAAAATCCTCAACATCTGCGATATGCCCATCGGCATTGAAGGGCGCATGGCGCAGATTGTTGGCCTCAAAGATCGTAAAGAGATGCGTGTGCGTTACTACGGCCTGAATCACTTCGGCTGGTGGACATCGATTGAAGATCTGAACGGTAACGATTTGATGCCGAAACTGCGTGAGTATGTGGCTAAAAATGGCTATGTTCCGCCTTCTGACGATGCGCATACCGAAGCAAGCTGGAACGATACGTTTGCCAAAGCAAAGGACGTCCAGGCGCTTGATCCAGATACCATGCCAAACACTTACCTGAAATATTACTTCTTCCCGGACTATGTGGTGGCGCATTCCAACCCGGAACGCACCCGTGCCAACGAAGTGATGGATCACCGTGAGAAACATGTGTTCAGCTCTTGTCGGGCGATTATCGAGGCCGGTAAATCTTCAGCAGGTGAGCTGGAAATCGACGAACATGCGTCGTACATCGTCGATCTGGCAACAGCAATTGCCTTTAACACCCAGGAACGTATGTTGCTGATTGTGCCGAATAATGGCGCAATTCATAACTTTGATGCGGATGCGATGGTCGAAATTCCGTGTCTGGTGGGCCATAACGGGCCGGAGCCGTTAACCGTGGGCGACATTCCGCACTTCCAGAAAGGGTTGATGAGCCAGCAGGTTGCTGTTGAAAAACTGGTCGTGGATGCGTGGGAACAGCGTTCATATCAGAAACTCTGGCAGGCCATTACGCTTTCCAAAACCGTACCAAGCGCGTCGGTTGCCAAAGCGATTCTTGATGACCTGATCGAAGCCAACAAAGCGTACTGGCCAGAACTGCATTAACCCTCCTGACCGGCATCCTTTGATGCCGGTCTCCTTGTCTTTGTCGATTTACGCTATGCTGAAGCCTGCCGCAGCACGACAAGGAATCTTGATGAAAATCTCCCGCCTCGGCGAAGCACCGGACTACCGCTTCTCGCTGGCCAATGAACGTACATTTTTAGCGTGGATCCGCACTGCACTGGGCTTTCTGGCCGCTGGTGTTGGGCTTGATCAACTGGCCCCGGATTTCGCCACCCCATTAATTCGTGAAGTGCTGGCGCTATTGTTGTGCCTGTTCGCGGGAGGACTGGCGATTTACGGCTATCTGCGTTGGTTGCGCAATGAAAAGGCGATGCGCCTGAAACAGGATCTCCCCTATACGCGCGGTTTGTTCATGATTAGTGCGATATTGCTGACCGTGGCCGGGGTTGTCATGGTGCTGGTGTTCTATGGCGGATAGCCGTAAAGCACGTCGTGAAGCCGATCCCAGTTTACAACCGGAGCGTACCTCGCTTGCCTGGCTGCGGACGCTACTGGGTTACGGCGCACTGATCGCGCTGGCGATAAAACATAACTGGCATCGGACGGGCGTCCCGTTCTGGATTTCACTTGTTGTGCTGGCGCTGGTGGCGGTTATTTTGTGGCGATATACCCGTAGCCGGAATCTTATGGATGTTGCGCGGGATGAGGTTGTACAGCCAAAAGCGGTGCGAGATAAGTTCCTGATTGCGCTGGCTGTCTTGTCACTGTCACTGCTCTTCTCCGTCACGCATATACAGCAGATCCTGAGCCTGTAAAAAAATCGATCCCTCTCCCACAGGAGAGGGATAAGGCAAAACCGCTTAACGTCCCTTCGCCAGGTACTTCACCATCTCATCTTCCGGAACCATGCCGCCACCGGTCGCCCAAACCAGATGCGTTGCATTCTCCAGCGGATATTGCTTGCTCAGCGATACGCGAACCGGCCCGGCCATTCCCGCCAGCGCGGAGGGTTCAAGGCGGATCCCCTCTTCCTGCGCCAGCCAGACGAGCATGTCATACATGCTCTGATCGCTTAAGGTGTAGAAGCCATCGAGCAAGCGCTCCATCGCCCGGCCCACAAAACCGGATGCGCGGCCAACAGCCAGTCCATCGGCTGCCGTGACGTTATCAATCCCTAAATCCTGCACCGCAATCTCATCGTGCAGGCCGGTGTAGACGCCCAACAGCATACAAGGGGAATGGGTCGGCTCGGCAAAGAAACAGTGAACGTTGTCGCCGAAGGCCAGCTTCAGACCAAACGCCACGCCGCCAGGACCACCGCCGACGCCACAAGGCAGATAGACAAACAGCGGATGGTCCGCATCCACAACGCGACTCTGCTGCGCAAACTGTGCTTTCAGGCGCTCGCCTGCCACGGCATAGCCTAAAAACAGGGTGCGGGAGTTTTCATCATCGATAAAGAAGCAGTTTGGGTCACTTTCCGCAGCTTTACGCCCTTGTTCAACGGCCACGCCGTAATCCTGCTCGTATTCCACGACTGTCACACCGTGGCTGCGCAGCCTGGCTTTTTTCCACTCACGCGCATCGGCGGACATATGTACCGTCACCTTAAAGCCAATGCCTGCACTCATAATACCGATGGACATGCCCAGATTGCCGGTTGAGCCTACCGCAATGCTGTGCTGGCGGAAGAAATCTTTGAAGCGCGGTTCCAGCAAAATGCTGTAATCATCCGTCAGGGACAGCATTCCCGCGTTAAGTGCCAGTTTTTCTGCATGAGTGAGAACTTCATAAATCCCGCCACGGGCTTTAATCGACCCGGAAATGGGCAGATGGCTATCTTTTTTCAGCAACAGTTTGCCGGGAATCGCCGCGCTCAATTCCTTCTCCAGCCGCTTTTGCATGGCAGGGATCGCCACCAGCTCAGATTCGATAATACCGTTTGTGGCCGCCGTTTCCGGGAAGGCTTTTGCCAGATAAGGAGCAAAACGCGTCAGGCGCGCATGCGCGTCGTTCACGTCGGCCTGGGTCAGTCCCACGTACGGCAACCCTTCTGCAAGTGTGGTGGTGCGTGGGTTAAACCAGGTGGTTTCTTTCAGGGCGATCAGATCCTCAACCAGAGGAAACTGTGCGGTTAAAGTAGTGATGTTTACGTTTTCCATAGTACGTCTCTTCGTGCTCAGATAATGAAAGAAAGCAGGAATGTGCCAGCAAGTGCAAGCACCGAGGCGATAAACGTCGCCGTCGTGTCGTATTTGAAGGTCTCATTCAGGGGCGCGCCGCAATATTGCTTCACCAGCCAGAAGAGGGAATCGGTGACGATCGTGCAGCCAATTGCACCTGAACCGATGGCAATCGTGATGATCTCCGGGCTGACATTGGGGTACAGCGGCAGCATTGGGGCGACATAAGAGAGTGAGAACGACGATGAATGATGCGAATGAAGACCGAAATCGACAGTTAAATGGCTGGCAGTTATCGAAAATGTACACGTTTGAGGTGGCTGCCCGGCATGAGTCCTTCGCGCTGGCGGCGGAAGAGTTGTCGCTAAGCCCCAGTGCGGTGAGCCATCGCATCAACCTGCTGGAAGGGGAGCTGGGTATTCAATTATTTGTACGTTCTCACCGTAAGGTTGAACTGACACAGGAAGGGAAATGCGTTTACTGGACCCTGAAATCCTCGCTGGATACGCTGAACCAGGAGATCCTTGATATCAAAAATCAGGCGCTTTCCGGCACGCTTACTGTCTATTCTCGTCCGTCGATTGCCCAATGCTGGCTGGTTCCGATGCTGGGGGATTTTACCCGTCGCTATCCGTCGATTTCATTGACCATTCTCACCGGCAATGAATACGTCAACATGCAGCGAACGGGTATCGATTTTGCGCTCTATTTCGACGATACCCCGCCTAACCAACAGTCCCATCATTTTTTGATGGACGAGGCTATCCTGCCGGTATGTTCGCCCGAATATGCCAGGCAGCATGCGTTGTTTCAGAATCCTGACAACCTGCGCCATTGTACGTTGTTGCACGATCGGCAGGCCTGGAGTAACGATTCAGGGACAGATGAGTGGTTGAGCTGGGCGCGACATTTTGCGGCGAACATGCCGCCATCATCGGGAATCGGCTTTGATCGTTCTGATTTGGCTATTATTGCTGCGATGAATCACGTTGGTGTTGCGATGGGGCGCAAACGTCTGGTGCAAAAACGGCTCGACAGAGGAGAACTGATCGCGCCGTTTGGTGAGAAGACCCTGAAATGCCATCAACACTATTACGTTTCGACGCTCTCCGGGCGGCAGTGGCCAAAAATCAATGCCTTTATTGGCTGGCTGAACGAAATGGCGCAATGAAGAATTATTACGCTTTGGCTCTACACGAAATGCGAAAAAGCGTGCTAAATACAGGTTATTGCTTTTGATTTCTCGCAAGGTAAACCGTGTTAAAGCCTTTCATTGTCACTGCGTTATTGATCTCATCCGGTTGGGCGTTTGCCGCTGAACCACCGCTGACGGCTGCGCTTTACGCGCAACAGCTTGGCGTGGGCATCGACGTTGACTGGGCACGCACCGAGCGCGGTATCCGTGAATTCGACCCGCTGGTGGTACGCGATTTTCGCGCCAAAGGTTTTACCCATGTGCGTATTCGGGTGGCTGATGAACCCACGGAAGCCCGGTTGATTCACCTGCGTAAGCTGGTCGAAGCCTGCGAGCAATACGGAATGATCCCCATCATCTCCTACCAGGCTGATGAATATAAAAACGACCCAAAAGCGGACAACGAAAAAGAGGTGATCAACTGGTGGATTGCCGTGGCGCACTATTTCGGTCAAAGCTCACCTTTACTGGGGTTTGACCTGATCTACGAGCCTGCGGATAAACTCAATCACAACCAGGCTTCGCTGAACCGTGTTTACGAGAAGACGATAAAAGTCATTCACAGCATTGATGCGCAGCGCATGATTTTTATTGCACCGCGTTTGCGTGCGGCGCCGGAAGATTTATCCAGCCTGAAGCTGCCGGTGCACAGTCAAAACTTTGTGCTGGCAGAGTGGCATATTTTCCCGTGGGGTCCGCTGAAAAATAACGGCAAATATCCGTGGACGTCCGGTACGGCCGCTGAGAAAACGGCGATCCGCAACCGTATTAATGTGGCGCTGCATTGGCAGCAAAAAACCGGGCATGTCAGTTGGGTTGGCGGCTGGGGGGTAGGGGAATCAAACCGGTTCACACCAACGGCTTCGCAGATGGCGTTCGCCAGTTTTATGGCCTGCGAATTGCAAAAGGCGAAAATCCCCTATGCGATTAACGCTGATTTTCAGTTTTATGATGGTGAAGAAGGGGCCTGGCGACCTGCGCCAGAACCGCTACTGCAGGCGATGATGACCCCGGTATGCGAAAAACCCGGCGAGAAGCCGGGCCATCACGCCATTAAACCGGCTGCTCATGGCGAGGAGCACGCGACGCCAGCGGCAGCCAGCACAGTAAAATCAGTAGCCCCATCAGCGTCATCAGTAAACCCAGGCTAGCCTGTCCGGTTTGTGGCAGCATCGCTGAAAGCCAGGCCAGTGCGCCAGAGCCGATATTCTGTAAACCGCCCACCAACGCCCCTGCCGTGCCTGCGAGGAACGGGAAGGGCTCCATCGCGCCGCTGGTCGCAAGCGGGAATAGCATGCCTGCACCAAAGAAAAACAACGCTGCCGGGATCAGCAATGTCCAGACGGTCATCACGCCAAACAGGCCTGGGATCCACATCATTAATCCTGCCAACAGACAGCTAATAACCGACTGCCACATTAGCGTGGAGAACCGCTTGTTGGGGCGTCCGGCAAACCATGCACCGAAAAATGCCGCCGGAATAGGCAGAATGAACAGGATACTCACGACCATGCTGCTCAGACCCAGCCCTGCCCCTAACAGCACGCCAGAGCAGGCTTCAAATACCGCAATTCCCGCGAGGCCGCCCACCAGCATCAGTACGTAGCAGTTGAATGCGCCATTGCCGAAAAGCACTTTATAGCTGGTTAACAGCCTGGTGCGTGGCGCTCCGGTTGGCCGGGTTTCCGGCATCCAGCGAGCCATGCTGAACGTGACGATCATGCAAAGCACCAGCAGGAAGGCATAGCAGGCGCGCCAGGACCACATCGTATCGAGCAGGCCGCCAATCAGCGGAGCCAGCAGTGGACTGACCAAAATGCCCATATTGAGCAGACTGTTGGCATGGCGAAGCTGAGTGCCCTGATAGAGATCGCGCGGCAGCGTTCGCGCCATCACGCCACCGACGCCGGTTCCTACCCCCTGGAGGGCGCTGGCGGCAATCAATACCGTCAGGCTATGAGTGGTAATGGCAATCACCGTGGCGACCATAAAAATGGACATCCCCACCAGGATCACCGGGCGACGCCCCACGCGGTCGGACAGTGGGCCGTAAAAAAGCTGAGAGACACCGTAGGTCAGCAGATATGCGGCCATGACACTCTGTACCGCACCTTCACGGACATTAAGTTCCTTTGCCATGTCTGCAATTGCCGGAATGTAGATGGTTTGTGCCATCTGACCGACGGCTACCAGTAACACCAGCATCAACAATAAGTTAACGTTCCTTTGTTTTTTCATGTCGCTGAATACTTTTGCCAAAAGAGAAAATTAAAGAATAAGTCACTACGCATTACCATAAATGCGCGAGGAATCTACCACAGTGTGATGGCAAATTAAGCATTGCGGTGGTGAATGGAAGGAAATGAAAAGGCAGGATTTGTAAACAATATCGGCAACTAATGTTGCCAGCTTCTGCTACGCCATGCGCAGCAGAATGGCCCCGCCTGCAATACCCAGCGCCGCAACAATGCGTAGCCCGGCAACCCGCTCTTTTAGCAACAGGAAAGCGATAAGTGCGCCAAAGAGGATTGAGGTTTCGCGCAACGCCGCGACCACTGCCAGCGGGGCCTGGGTCATTGCCCATAGCGCCAGCCCGTAGGAGCCCATTGTTCCAATTCCACCGAGCAGCCCCTTTTTCCAGTGCAGGCGCAGATATGCTGAGGCTTCACGACGACGCGCCGCCATTGCCCAGCACAGCAGACAAAAACCGTTCATAAAGAATGTCCACAGCGTATAGCCCAGCGCCGTTTCCGAGAGCCGCACGCCAGTGCCATCCACCAGGGTATATCCGGCGATGAAACAGGCATTCAGCAGCGCCAGCCAAATCCCTTTACGCGACTGCATGCGGCCGTTCATCGCCATAGCGAGGATCGACAGGCAGATCACGCCAATTCCAGACCAGGCGAGCCAGGAAAGGGGATCTCCCAGCACCAAAACGCTTATCAGCGCCACCAGTAGCGGAGCTGTGCCGCGCATCAGTGGATAGGTCTGGCTCATATCCGAGACCTGATAAGTCTTTGCCACCAGCACCGTATACACCACCTGTAACGCACAGGAGACAACCAGAAATGGCCAACTGGCTGCTGCGGGTTGTGGCGAGAATGGCAGTAAAATCATCGCGATCAATGTTGCGGAACCACTGACGCTAATGGCGGAGTAGAGCTTGTCTGTTCCGGCTTTGACGATGGCATTCCAGCTGGCATGTAACAGCGCGGCGAACAGCAAAACGCAAAAAACGGAGAGGGTCATAACGTATCGGGTGATGGATTGTCATACAACAGTAACATTCACACTCTGAAGCTGCCAGCGAGTCAAACAGCGCAAAAAAGACGGTGCGTTACCCGTGGTTCGTCAGTCACCTGGGTAAACCCTGCCTGATGATAAAATCCCCAGGCTGCCTGTGGCGCATGGGTGTTGAGAAAATCAAACCAGATGCTCGCATCCGCCATGACAACGGAGAGCAACTGTTTCCCCACGCCCTTGCCACGGCATTTCTCGCTGATATAGAGATGACGGATACGCCCGGCGCGCGGTTGTTGGCTGAAAGGGTCGCGGTTCAGACCGCACACGCCGACCAGTTTGCCGTTGAGAAATGCCCCCAGCAGCTTTTCGCCAGGTGCATTAAAACGGTTTTCACCGCGAAACCAGTTATCTTCTAACCTGCGCAACATATTAAAATTCAACGCAATACTTTCAGCCTTTAAGGCGATATAGCCGGGTTCATCGGGTGTGATGGGCTCAATTAACAAACGCGACATAGCATTCCCTCGTTATTAAAGAGGGGCGGTTTCCCGCCCCTCTCAGGTGCGACTTGAACCTGAATCACCGCAGGTATTTCAGGACGGCATCAAGCAGTTGCAGTACCGCAACAATGAGTTTGAGGATCAGAATGACCGTATCCACTACGCTCATACGCGTCTCCTTTTGGGTAAAAGGAGCACGATGCTGGCGTACCTTTCCGCCGCCTGTTGCCAGCACCTGGATTGACGTAACACAGTGTGCTCACTTCGGGGGTTAAGGCACTGACGGCACCACCCGTTTCAGCCAGGACTTTTATTGCGCCGGTAAAACAGCGGCCCCCTCGCGCACTGCGAACACCATCAGTATAGATAAATACTGTATGCATGAACAGTATTTTGTGGACAAATGTCGGCAGAGGGTACATACTCAGAAACGTCAAAATCCGTGCCTAAAATTGCGCGCTCGTCGCCGATCGCGTATACTTCTTGCGTTGACGTAACACAGTGTGTTCTGCGGTTACCAGCCGCAAACCCTGAAAAAAACCTCGCTTCGGCGGGGTTTTTTGTTTTCAGCATTCAACAAAATAAACGTGATCGCTGGCGCATTTTTGTGCGTATGAAAATATTTCCATTGTCACGCCAGAAAACCTGTGTTTGTATAAATTCCATCAATGATTCTAAACACAGGTCCCCAATGACAGCTTCCATGATCGCCTCGACCCTACTAAAAACTGCGCAACCAGCCGCAGTGGTCGTTGTGCGTGTGGTGGTGGTCGTCGGCAATGCGCCGTAGGGACTGGATCAACACACGAATCCAAAACCCCGCCGGCGCAAACCGGCGGGGTTTTTCGTTTAAGCCCCCCGGATACGCGAAGTACGATGCGTAACGCTGGCCCAGAAGAAAAGGACTGGAGCATGGCAAGTTCGGGCACAACATCCACCAAGACGCGTTTTACTGGCGCGCAGTTAATCGTTCATCTGCTGGAGCGACAGGGTATCTCCATTGTCTCCGGTATTCCTGGCGGCACGGTGCTGCCACTGTACGATGCATTAAGCCAAAGTACGCAAATCCGTCACGTTCTGGCGCGCCACGAGCAGGGAGCCGGTTTTATCGCCCAGGGCATGGCGCGTACGCAGGGCAAACCGGCGGTCTGTATGGCCTGTAGCGGGCCGGGGGCAACCAACCTGGTGACGGCCATCGCGGACGCGCGTCTCGACTCCATTCCACTGATTTGCATCACCGGCCAGGTCCCTTCATCGATGATCGGTACTGACGCCTTCCAGGAAGTAGACACCTACGGCATCTCTATCCCCATCACCAAACATAACTATTTAGTTCGCGATATTGCTGAACTGCCTCAGGTTATCAGCGATGCATTCCGCATTGCGCAGTCCGGCCGTCCTGGCCCGGTGTGGATAGACATTCCTAAGGATGTCCAGACCGCAGAGATTGAAATCGATGTGCTGCCCGAGCCGGGCGACCGCGCACCGACGCCGGAATTTAGCACGCAAAGCGTGAGTGATGCTGCGGCGATGATTAACGCCGCCAAACGTCCGGTGCTCTATCTGGGAGGCGGCGCAATTAACGCCGCTGATGAGGTACGCCAGTTTGCGGAAAAAGCTAACCTGCCGACTACCATGACGCTGATGGCGCTGGGTATGCTGCCAAAGGCGCATCCGCTCTCATTGGGAATGTTGGGAATGCATGGCGCGCGCAGTACCAATTATATTCTGCAAGAGTCTGATTTATTGATTGTTCTTGGCGCTCGTTTTGATGACCGGGCGATTGGTAAAACGGAGCAGTTCTGCCCAAATGCCAAAATCATTCATGTGGATATCGACCGTGCTGAGCTGGGGAAAATCAAGCAGCCACATGTTGCCATTCAGGGCGATGTTGCCGACGTGCTGGCGCAGTTGATCCCGCAAACTGAGGCGACAGACCATGCAGAATGGCAGACTCTGGTGGCTGATTTGAAACAGGAATTCCCGAGCACGATCCCAACGGAGGGCGACCCGCTGAGCCATTACGGGCTGATCAACGCCGTGGCTGCCTGCGTGGACGACAGCGCCATTATCACCACTGACGTTGGCCAGCATCAGATGTGGACCGCACAAGCGTACCCCCTGAACCGTCCGCGTCAGTGGCTGACCTCCGGTGGTCTGGGGACGATGGGCTTCGGCCTGCCTGCGGCGGTGGGGGCTGCACTCGCGAACCCCGACCGTAAGGTGATTTGCTTCTCCGGCGACGGCAGTCTGATGATGAATATTCAGGAAATGGCGACCGCGGCCGAAAACCAGTTAGACGTGAAAATCATCCTGATGAACAACGAAGCGCTGGGGCTGGTACACCAGCAGCAGAGCCTGTTCTATAAACAGGGCGTGTTTGCTGCGACGTATCCGGGCATGATCAACTTTATGCAGATTGCCGCCGGTTTTGGCCTTCACACTTGCGATCTGAATGCCGAAGAGGACGCGCATGCGGCATTGCAGGAGGCGATCTCTCGCCCAGGCCCGGCGCTGATCCACGTGCGTATCGATCCTGAACAAAAGGTGTATCCGATGGTTCCGCCGGGTGCGGCTAATACAGAAATGGTGGGGGAATAAGCCATGCAGAAACAACATGATAACGTCATTCTGGAACTCACCGTCCGCAACCATCCCGGGGTTATGACTCACGTTTGTGGGCTATTTGCCCGCCGCGCGTTTAACGTGGAGGGCATTCTCTGTCTGCCAATTCAGGGCAGTGAACACAGCCGTATCTGGCTTCTGGTTAATGACGACCAGCGTCTGGAGCAGATGATGGCGCAGATCGACAAGCTGGAAGATGTCACGAAAGTGGTGCGCAACCAGTCCGATCCCACCATGTTTAACAAAATTGCCGTGTTCTTTGAATAAATCGCTCATTGCTTGAACACTCGCGCGCTTATCGTTAAGGTAAGCGCGTTTTTTTACCCCGCCAGGAATGCGCCATGACCACCATCGCCCTTATTGACGATCACCTTATCGTCCGCTCCGGATTTGCCCAGCTTCTGAGCCTGGAACCTGATTTTCAGGTCGTGGCGGAGTTTGGTTCAGGCCGTGAGGCGCTGGCGGGTCTGCCTGGACGAGGTGTACAGGTCTGCATCTGTGATATTTCCATGCCGGATCTCTCCGGGCTGGAACTGCTGGGTCAACTGCCGAAAGGCATTGCGACCATTATGCTCTCCGTTCACGACAGCCCGGCGCTGGTGGAGCAGGCGCTCAACGCCGGTGCGCGCGGATTTCTCTCTAAACGCTGTAGCCCTGATGAGCTGATTGCCGCTGTACGAACGGTATCGACAGGCGGCTGTTATCTGACGCCAGACATCGCCATCAAACTGGCTGCAGGACGGCAGGACCCCCTGACCAAACGGGAACGTCAGGTGGCGGAAAAACTGGCTCAGGGGATGGTGGTAAAAGAGATCGCCGCCGAACTGGGGTTATCGCCGAAAACGGTTCACGTTCACCGCGCCAACCTGCTGGAAAAGCTGGGCGTCAGTAATGACGTCGAGCTGGCGCGCCGTATGTTTGATGGCTGGCAATGAGTCCCTTCTTTTCCCGGCTGATTGGCGTTGTCGCCAGCTTTTTTATCTTCTCTGCCGCATGGTTCTGCCTGTGGAGCATCAGCCTGCATCTGGTTGAGCGTCCGGAACTGGCGGTGCTGTTGTTTCCGTTTGGTTTGCGTTTGGGCCTCATGCTGCAATGCCCGCGCGGATACTGGCCTGTACTGCTGGGGGCCGAGTGGCTGATGCTCATCTGGCTGGCGCAGGAAGTGGCGCTGGCCCATCTCCCCTTATTGATGATCGGTGGTGTGCTCACCACGGTTCCTGTAGCGCTGATCTCCCGTTACCGTCACCAGCGAGACTGGCGGACGCTGCTGCGTCAGGGAGGCGCGTTGATTGCCGCCGCCCTGCTGCAGTCCCTGCCGTGGGTGGGGAAACCCGACGCGCTTAACGCCCTGTTACTGACGCTCACCGGAGGATTAACCCTCGCGCCAACGTGCCTGGTGATCTGGCATTACCTCACCAGTACCGTCTGGCAACCGCTTGGGCCTGCGCTGGTCTCACAGCCTGTGAACTGGCGCGCACGCCATCTGATCTGGTATCTGCTGCTGTTTGTGGTCAGCCTGTGGCTTCAGCTTGGCCTCCCCGCTGAACTTTCGCGCTTCACGCCGTTTTGTCTGGCGTTGCCGATTATTGCGCTGGCCTGGCACTACGGCTGGCAAGGGGCGCTTATCGCCACCCTGATGAATGCCATCGCGTTGATTGCCAGCCAGACCTGGCACGATCATCCCGTTGATTTACTGCTTTCTTTGCTGGCGCAAAGCCTGACCGGGCTGCTGCTCGGGGCGGGTATTCAGCGTCTGCGTGAGCTGAACCAGTCCCTGCAAACAGAGCTGGCCCGGAATCGCCGTCTGGCCGAGCGGCTGCTGGAAACTGAAGAGAGTGTGCGGCGTGAAGTGGCGCGCGAACTGCACGACGATATTGGCCAGACGATTACGGCCATCCGCACACAGGCGGGGATCGTCCAGCGTCTTGCGCCTGACAATGCCGGGGTAAAGCAGGGGGGGGCGCATATCGAGCAGCTTTCGCTTGGCGTGTACGATTCAGTGCGTCGTCTGCTGGGTAGATTGCGGCCGCGTCAGCTTGACGACCTCTCTCTGGAGCAGGCGGTTCGTTCGATGATGCGCGAGATGGAGCTGGAAGACCGGGGCATTGTCAGCCACCTTGACTGGCGTATTGATGAAGCTCCGTTGAGTGAAGGCCAGCGTGTGACGCTGTTCCGCGTCTGCCAGGAGGGGCTGAACAATATCGTCAAACACGCCAGTGCCAGCGCGGTCACATTACAGGGCTGGCAGCAGGGCGAACGTTTGTGGCTGGTGATTGAGGACGATGGCTGCGGTTTGCCACCAGGTTCCGGTCAGCAGGGCTTTGGGCTGGCAGGTATGCGTGAACGCGTGACCGCACTCGGCGGTACGTTAACCATCTCCTGTACTCACGGCACGCGTGTCAGCGTCAGTTTGCCGCTGCGTTACGCATAAGGAACCGTCATGTTTACCTTTCTGAAAACGCCCGTAAATGCCGCGCCGCTTGGCGATAAAACGGAAATCGACGCCCGTTACCGCTACTGGCGACGCCATATTCTGATCACCATTTGGCTCGGCTACGCGCTGTTCTATTTCACCCGCAAAAGCTTCAACGCCGCCGCACCAGAAATCCTCGCCAGCGGTGTGATGGTTCGTACCGACATTGGTCTGCTGGCGACGTTGTTTTACATCACTTACGGCCTGTCGAAGTTCTTCTCCGGCATCGTCAGCGACCGCTCCAACGCGCGTTACTTTATGGGGCTGGGGCTGATTGCGACGGGCGTGGTGAATATCCTGTTTGGCTTTTCCACGTCACTGTGGGCGTTTGCCCTGCTGTGGGCGCTGAACGCCTTTTTCCAGGGCTGGGGCGCGCCGGTATGCGCTCGTCTGCTCACAACCTGGTACTCCCGCAACGAGCGCGGGGGATGGTGGGCTGTCTGGAACACGGCGCATAACGTCGGTGGAGCGCTGATCCCGATGGTGGTGGGCGCGGCGGCACTGCACTACGGCTGGCGTGCGGGGATGATGATTGCTGGGGGGCTGGCGATTATCGCAGGGCTTTTCATCTGCTGGCGATTGCGCGACAGACCACAAACCGTGGGCCTGCCTGCGGTGGGTGACTGGCGACACGACGAAATGGAGATCGCCCAGCAGCAGGAAGGTGCAGGGCTGACACGCAAAGAAATTCTCACTAAATACGTGCTGAAGAATCCCTATATCTGGTTACTCTCCCTGTGCTATGTGCTGGTCTACGTGGTGCGTGCGGCGATCAACGACTGGGGCAATTTGTATATGTCTGAGACGCTGGGTGTCGATCTGGTGACTGCCAACTCAGCCGTCACCATGTTTGAGCTGGGCGGGTTTATCGGTGCACTGGTGGCGGGCTGGGGATCGGATAAATTGTTTAACGGCAATCGAGGCCCGATGAATTTAATCTTCGCCGCCGGGATTTTGCTTTCCGTCGGCTCCCTGTGGCTGATGCCGTTTGCCAGCTATGTGATGCAGGCGGCGTGTTTCTTCACCACCGGTTTCTTCGTGTTTGGCCCACAGATGTTGATTGGTATGGCGGCGGCGGAGTGCTCGCACAAAGAGGCGGCGGGAGCAGCGACGGGGTTCGTTGGGCTGTTTGCTTATCTTGGGGCATCCCTTTCCGGCTGGCCGCTCGCGCGGGTGATCGATATCTGGCACTGGAGCGGGTTCTTCGCGGTGATTGCTATCGCGGCGGGGATTTCAGCATTGCTGCTGCTGCCGTTTTTGAACGCTCAGACGCCGCGCGCTGCCAGCGAAGCGTGATACGCCTCACCTTTTTGCCCCGAGTGGCGAAAAACTAAGAAATTTTCCCGGTTTCACCTGGACGCTGTCTCAGGCGTCTCTCCCGGCTGATTTTTACAATGCCTGCCATTCGCAGGTATAAAAATCAGCTCAGGAGCAAACCATGCTGGCCTTCCTCAACCAGGTGCGCAAACCAACCCTGGATCTGCCGCTCGATGTGCGGCGCAAAATGTGGTTCAAACCGTTCATGCAGTCCTATCTGGTGGTCTTCATCGGCTACCTGACCATGTACCTGATCCGCAAAAACTTTAACATCGCGCAGAACGACATGATCTCAACCTACGGGTTAAGCATGACGCAACTGGGGATGATTGGCCTGGGCTTCTCCATCACTTACGGTGTGGGGAAAACGCTGGTTTCCTACTATGCCGACGGCAAAAACACCAAGCAATTCCTGCCGTTTATGCTGATCCTCTCCGCTATCTGTATGCTCGGTTTCAGCGCCAGCATGGGTGCGGGTTCCGTTAGCCTGTTTATGATGATCGCTTTCTATGCCCTGAGCGGTTTCTTCCAGAGTACCGGCGGGTCATGCAGTTACTCTACCATCACCAAATGGACGCCACGCCGTAAGCGCGGGTCTTACCTCGGCATGTGGAACATCTCCCATAACCTCGGTGGGGCAGGTGCGGCGGGTGTGGCGCTGTTTGGTGCGAACTATCTGTTCGATGGCCATGTGATCGGCATGTTTATCTTCCCGTCGATTATCGCCCTGATTGTCGGCTTTATCGGCCTGCGCTTCGGCAGTGACTCCCCGGAATCTTACGGACTGGGTAAAGCCGAAGAGTTGTTTGATGAAGAGATTAGCGAAGAAGATAAAGAAGCTGAAAATGAGTCGATGACCAAATGGCAGATCTTTGTTGAGTACGTACTGAAAAACAAAGTTATCTGGCTGCTCTGCTTCTCAAACATCTTCTTGTACGTGGTGCGTATCGGTATAGACCAGTGGTCTACCGTGTATGCCTTCCAGGAGTTGAAGCTCTCTAAAGAGGTGGCGATTCAGGGCTTTACCCTGTTTGAAGTGGGGGCGCTGGTCGGCACGCTGCTGTGGGGCTGGCTCTCTGATCTCGCCAATGGTCGTCGTGCGCTGGTGGCCTGTATTGCCCTGGCACTCATTATCGCGACACTGGGCATTTATCAGCATGCCAGCAACCAGTATGTCTACCTGGCGTCCCTGTTTGCGCTCGGTTTCCTGGTGTTTGGCCCGCAGCTGTTGATCGGTGTTGCGGCGGTTGGCTTTGTACCGAAAAAAGCGATCGGTGCAGCCGATGGGATTAAGGGGACATTCGCTTATCTGATTGGTGACAGCTTCGCTAAGCTGGGTCTGGGGATGATCGCCGACGGCACGCCGATTTTCGGCCTCACTGGCTGGGCGGGTACGTTTGCTGCGCTGGATGCGGCAGCCATCGGCTGTATCATCCTGATGGCGATGGTCGCGGTGCTTGAAGAACGTAAGATCCGCCGCGAAAACCGTGCGCAGAAGCAGAGATTGAAAGCAGCCTGAGTGTGTAGGTGCACGTAAGCAAGAAAGTGTGTGAATTTGCGGGGCTAAAATTTCTCATTTAGCCCCTGCAGATTTTGGTTTCAAGCTATATTAACTTCGATAGGATATTCTATTGTTCCTTTTGATGTGATCAATTTTCATACTTGACATTTGTTCCGTGATTTTATTCCTTCAAAATCTATGTTTTCGCTTACTCCGGAAGTTTTTTATTTTTAATAAAATCATTTTTCGTGCTTCATATGCAGAAAATAATGTCATCAAATACTTGGATAAAATAAATACTAAGAGAATTAATGCGATTGATACAATGTAGAAAAATAATTGCTGTTCTTTGATCTTTCTTTCTATATACCGTTGATCTTCTTTGTTGCTGAAAGATTTGCAAATTAAGTTAAATGTTTTTTCATCTATTAATTTAATGATGTTTTTAGTTGGTGTAGTCGAGTTATTTGCGGTACAAGTGGTTGTGTTGATTACCCACGGCTTTTTTTTATCAGTAAAAACATACTCTGTTGCTTGGTTTTTGTTTATCCAAAACCATCCTGTATTTTCTAATTTAATTAAAAAAGCTGGTGTTAGCGCAACGTTAATTGCCGGAAATAATGTAAAAAATGGCACAAAAATGCTTACAAACACCAATGTAAAATATAGGTTATTAACCTTTTTTATTTTAAGGCTTTCAATGTTTAAGAGACCTTTTAGTTTTGATATGAGCCTGAAGTCTAACTCGTAAGTTCGAATCCATAACTCAAATCTATTAATCTGTCTTTTGGATATAGCATTAGTGTTATAATGGAAATTGAATTTTTCAATATCGATTATCTCATCAATAAGATCATTGTTGTTTTTTTTACGGTATCCTATAAGAAATATGAATAACTTATTTGAAATAGAGAATCCAGATTTTGCTTTCCTTTTGATGTAAAATGAAAAGCCTACAACAGAAGAAATAACTATTATTGCAAATACATATTTATTATCAATGAGTTCAGATAGGTATGAAAATAAAGTATTAAATGATGCATCCATTGTTAATTCCTCTTAATAATTGGCTGCGGTGCTCAAAGTAAAGGTTTTTTTGAGGTCGATTTAGTCAATTGCCTGGAGATATTGCTACCCCTTAAATAAAAACTGTAAGCTGAAGTTAATTGTTTTGATTGATTTTTCTTGATTATTCTATGTGTAGAGAGAATGAATTATCAACTCTTCTTAACTGCTATTGTAGGGTTTATCAAATTTTGGAATCCACCTCGAGAAAAATGAAATTACTTGGCCAGTTATTAACTAAATTCCTTTACCGACTCTTTCTCAAGGCATAAATTTCCCTTGTTGCAGCACACCTGCAACCGGGCGTAGGAACCCGAAAAATTGCACAAAATGACGATTTTTTTGTCAGGGCAGCGTACATCTGGATAGAATCATGGTGGCGCTGGCGGAGCAGTCGAAAGACTGGCCGGTTTCTTTGTGCATCGGTACTTCCTACCTTCGTCAGCGTCACCCCCCTCGGGCGTAGGAACCCAGGTGGTGATAATTACTTAATATTGCGCAAAGTGATCCTACCCGCGTAATATGGACACAACCCTAAGCGAGGTTCTGGTTTTCAAATTGTTCCGGACTAAGACCGCCAC
>NZ_WLVC01000017.1:0-87859 GCF_016859735.1 Lelliottia sp. RWM.1
TGTTAGGGCGTGGCTGGTAAGAGAGCCTTACAGGCGCATCAGAAAAACCTCCGGCTATGCCGGAGGATATTTATTATGTGCTTAGAACACGTTAAACGGGTATTCCACGTAAGCGCGGATTTCATTCCCGCCGACGTTGTAATCGCTGGCATTGCTGGAAACGCGCAGCACGGAATAACGTAATTTCAGTTTCAGATCTTTCGCCGGGCCATTCTGGACCTGGTACTGAACCTGGTTAAACCATTCATGTTCTTTACCGTTGCTGGTTTCAGACGTTTTGATGTTATCGCCACGAACATAAGCGGTCGTCCAGCTCAGGCCAGGTAAGCCGAGGCCGGCAAAATCCAGCCCATAAGAGGCTTGCCAGGAACGTTCGTCTTCACCATTAAAATCAGACCAATAGGAGTTCGCCAGCCAGATCGTGTTGCCACCATCACCGACGCCACCCTGGTCGCGGTAACTGCCGTAATGGTAACCGGTACTGCCGCTGCTCTGCTGATACGCCACCTTAAAGGTATGAATATCCCAGATATAGCTGGCTGCAAGGCTCCAGATACTGTTGCTGCGTCCGGTGTCGAGGCTATTCGCATAACCTTGATCCAAACGGGAGTTATAGCCGTTGAAGTCGAGAACCAGTTGCTGTCCGGTGCTGAAGGGTTGTTTGAAGTTCATGCCCAGGTACTGCTTGTTCAGCACTTCTTCAACGTGAGAAGCATACAACGCACCGCTAAACTGGTCGTTGAACTGGTAGCTTGCACCGCCGAAGGAGAGGCTCTTCAGCCCACTGTCATGACGATCGTCACTTTTGCGCTGTTCATCGGTGAAATAACCGGCGTTGATGTCCAGCCCGTCGAGCTCTTTTGACGTCAGCATTGCGCCGGTATAGCTCTCAAACAGCAGGCGAGAGCTGTCTGAATTCACAATGGGCAGTTCCGGGCGCTGATTACCGTAGCTCAGTACGGTGTTGGAGATGCGCATTTTGGCCGTCGCGCCAAACTTTGCCAGGTCTGATTTTGCCCGGCCATCATCTTCTTGTTTGAAGAAGTCGATACCGCCAGCGCCGCTCTTGCCGCGGCCACCGTCCAGACGCACGCCATACTGGGCAATACCATCAACGCCGAAACCAATCAGCCCTTCGGTATAACCGGATTCGAATGTTGCCACAATGCCCTGGCCCCATTCGGCTTTATCCTGCTGACCCTGATGATAATCACGGCCAATATAGGCATTGCGTAAAAATAGATTTAAATGGCTGTCATCAACAAATCCATTGCTATCCGATTGCTGGTTTGCCAGAGCAGGTATTGATGCGAATAAACTTAATACAATTAATGATAATTCTTTTTTCACGGAGGGAACTTCTCTTTCTGGATAATATCAAATTGTTCTGTTGCGTAATGAATAGTTACCTGAATAGATAATGATTGCAATCATTATGTGAATGCATGTTTTACGCCATCGCTCAGCCCGCAAGGGATAGCGGTGAGAGGGTAGACTATGGTTTATTTTGGCGATATACCTCCGTGCAGAGATACCATCGGCGGTCAATATAAAGAATGAGATATTACGCTGTGGTAAGTTTATATTTCGAATAAAACACTTCTGGTCTGTTGGTTAGTTATTGGCATTCTGTGCGTTTAAATTAACAATAGATGCTTTATAGAAAAGGAGGCAATATTGCCTCCTTACTTACTTAATTTATTTAATTCCGTCTGCCGCCATGCGGTCACGAATATGTTGAGCTCGCGCTTCTGAGGCCGGATGATCGTCAAACATGGAGCTTTGACGTCCTTCTTCCAGTTTTGCCAGTTTCTCAAAGCTGGTGGCTAAGCCTGACGGGTTGATGCCACGCTTGCGCAACAGGTTATAAGAATAGTCATCGGCTTCAGATTCCTGGCGCTGTGAGAACTGGGAGTTGACCAGCTTTTCACCCAAATCACCCAACTGAGATTGCGATAAACTGCCGACAATTCCGCCCGCGGAGGCTGCTGCTGCGCGGACGGCGTTTGTACCTAGCGCCACCTGCATGCCTTTCTTCACATGACCCAGTGCGACGTGACCCATTTCATGGCCGATCACCGCTTCGACTTCGTTATCGTCCATCATGTCCATCAGCCCGCTATACACGCGGATACAGCCGTTAGCCATGGCGAACGCGTTTACATCTTTCGCAACATAAACTTTGTAGTTCACCGGCTGACCATTGATATTGTCACCTAACGCAGAGGCGATCTTATTCAGACGCTGCGTGTAAGTGCTGTTGGCCGGTGCGATGGTAGCTTTATTGTCCATCTCTTTACAGGCCTGATCGCTTAACGTTTTCACCTGGGCATCGCTCAGGGAATACGCCTGAAAAGCTTCTGCGCCTGAGGTCATCAAGCCGTTAGAGTCCATATTCTGACAGCCGCTCAGCAGGAGCGTTGTACCAAAGGCCAGCACAATTGCACGCATTTTCATGATGTTGCTTCCGTACTTGTTAATCTGAATTAAATCTGAAAAATGCACCGGTAGCGAAACCGGAGTGGGCTAAGTATAAGGAAGAATGAGAGTGGCGGGCGAGTAGATTGCGCAACATGCGAGCATGATCCAGAGATTTCTTAAGCTGCAAAAGAATGCTCCATGTACATGCTTTCTCGCTTGGGTTACATTGTTGGCACTTTTTTCCGGCATAGCCCAAAACGCGCTGTCGTCAAGGGCATGGCCTTTAACAGTCCGATCTGGAGTTAAAATGTCCTCACGTAAAGAGCTTGCTAATGCTATTCGTGCGCTGAGCATGGACGCAGTACAGAAAGCCAAATCCGGCCACCCGGGCGCCCCTATGGGTATGGCTGACATTGCCGAAGTCCTGTGGCGTGATTTCCTGAACCATAACCCGCAGAACCCATCCTGGGCTGACCGTGACCGTTTCGTGCTGTCTAACGGCCATGGCTCCATGCTGATCTACAGCCTGCTGCACCTCACCGGGTACGATCTGCCGATCGAAGAGCTGAAAAACTTCCGTCAGCTGCACTCTAAAACGCCAGGTCACCCTGAAGTGGGTTACACCGCTGGCGTTGAAACCACCACCGGGCCACTGGGTCAGGGTATTGCGAACGCTGTCGGTATGGCAATTGCGGAGAAAACACTGGCTGCGCAGTTCAACCGTCCTGGTCACGACATCGTTGACCACTTCACCTATGCGTTCATGGGTGACGGCTGCATGATGGAAGGCATTTCTCACGAAGTGTGCTCCCTGGCAGGAACCTTGAAACTGGGCAAACTGGTTGCGTTCTATGACGACAACGGTATCTCCATCGATGGTCATGTTGAAGGCTGGTTCACTGACGATACCGCGAAACGTTTTGAAGCCTACGGCTGGCACGTTGTACGTGGTGTTGATGGCCACGATGCTGACTCGATTAAACGTGCGGTTGAAGAAGCTCGTGCAGTGACCGACAAACCGTCCCTGCTGATGTGCAAAACCATCATCGGTTTCGGTTCACCGAACAAAGCAGGTACGCACGATTCCCACGGTGCACCACTGGGTGATGCTGAAATCGCGCTGACCCGTGAAGCTCTCGGCTGGAAACACCCGGCATTCGAAATCCCGTCTGACATCTATGCTCAATGGGATGCAAAAGAAGCCGGCCAGGTGAAAGAAGCCGCATGGAACGAGAAATTTGCGGCCTATGCAAAAGCCTTCCCGCAGGAAGCGGCTGAATTCACCCGTCGTATGAAAGGTGACATGCCAGCTGATTTCGATGCGAAAGCGAACGAGTTCATCGCTAAATTGCAGGCGAATCCATCTAAAATTGCCAGCCGTAAAGCGTCTCAGAATGCTATCGAAGCCTTTGGTCCTTTGCTTCCTGAATTCCTGGGCGGTTCTGCCGACCTCGCTCCATCTAACCTGACTATCTGGTCTGGTTCTAAAGCAATTAACGAAGATACTGCCGGTAACTACATCCATTACGGTGTACGTGAATTCGGTATGACTGCGATTGCGAACGGTATCTCCCTGCACGGCGGTTTCCTGCCGTACACCTCTACTTTCCTGATGTTCGTTGAATATGCGCGTAATGCCGTGCGTATGGCTGCGCTGATGAAACAGCGTCAGGTGATGGTCTACACTCATGACTCTATTGGTCTGGGTGAAGATGGTCCAACTCACCAGCCGGTAGAGCAGGTTGCTTCCCTGCGCGTTACTCCAAACATGAGCACATGGCGTCCATGTGACCAGGTTGAATCTGCAGTTGCGTGGAAATACGGTGTAGAGCGTCATGACGGTCCAACCGCGCTGATCCTCTCTCGCCAGAACCTGGCTCAGCAGGAACGTACTCCAGAGCAGTTGGCTAACATTGCTCGCGGTGGCTACGTGCTGAAAGATTGTGCTGGTCAGCCAGAACTGATCTTCATCGCTACCGGTTCTGAAGTTGAACTGGCTGTTGCAGCCTGGGACAAACTGTCTGCAGAAGGCGTTAAAGCGCGTGTGGTTTCCATGCCGTCCACTGATGCGTTCGACAAGCAGGATGCGGCGTACCGTGAATCTGTACTGCCGAAAGCCGTTTCTGCTCGTGTCGCAATCGAAGCAGGTATTGCAGACTACTGGTTCAAATATGTAGGCCTGAACGGCGCTATCGTCGGGATGACCACTTTCGGTGAATCAGCGCCAGCAGAACTGCTGTTTGAAGAGTTCGGTTTCACTGTTGAAAACGTTGTCGCGAAAGCGAAAGAACTGCTGTAATTCGGCATCATAAACAGGGACTCCTTAGCGTAATGTCAATTAGTTAAGGAGTCGCGACCGACAAGTAACGGTGTAAGGATCCGTAATCTTTTTAGGGATTACGGATTTTTTTACTACTTAACTAAGTTCTCAATACTATTCATAAATTCAATAAGTAATAATTTCCTTCTCTTTCTTCTCTTTCTTCTCTTTCTTCTCTTTCTTCTCTTTCGTTTTCAAGTTTTTAACTGACAAGCATCAGATGTTTCAGTGTCTTTTTTAAATCTCCATTATTATTTTATTGGATTATTTAAAAATAAATTTGAAGGCCGTGTCTTATTGATGTGTTTTTTGAATTGAATCATGCCACATGAGTATATTAATGGATTATATATTTAAGGGGGTTATATTTATGTGGTTGATTATTCATGGGGTGATTAATTATGTGTTGAGTATGCGGGTTCGGAAAGAAATAAAATATTTAGGGGTTGTGTAATCGAACTAACAAATATACTCTTCGCCGATTAATGTGAAATTCTCTTTCATGGAGCGTAGAGATGAAACTTTATGGCGGAAAGTTGCTTGCTGCAATTCAGATAGTCCTGCAATTATGTCCATCTTCCTTTTTATTATATTTAGCACCAACCGGGAATGTCAGTGCACAGGAGTTAGTTCGTGCTGATGAATCCTCACAGAAACAGACTGAAAACAGTGTTGCAAAGGCCACAATACAGGCTGGAACGCTATTAAGTAACGACAATGCAGGGGAGCTAAGTCAGGCAGTAGTGTCTACCACGACAGGTATGGCTTCTGAAGAGCTACAGCAGTGGTTAAATCAGTTTGGTACGGCGCGAGTGAACATCAGCACAGATGAGCATTTCACATTAAATGACTCTGCACTGGATGTATTGTTGCCGATTTATGATTATAAGGAAAATCTGCTATTTACCCAACTGGGTGGTCGTCGCCATGATGAACGTAATATTATTAATGCTGGTATAGGTTATCGTTATTTCTCTGACAAATGGATGCTGGGAACTAATGTTTTTTATGACCGCCAGATCTCAAGTGTTCAACATGATCGTTTGGGCTATGGGGTAGAGTTAGGTTGGGATTATATTAAGCTCTCTGCTAATGGTTATATTCGTCTGAGTGACTGGATGTCCTCATCCCGTTATACCGATTATAATGAACGTGTTGCTAATGGTTTCGATATTCGGGCTGAAGGGTATTTACCCGCTTGGCCACAGCTTGGCGCAAATGTTATTTATGAGCAATATTATGGTAACAGCGTGGGATTGTTTGGTGATGATGACGATTTTCGGCAGAAAAACCCACATGCTATTACGCTTGGACTGAACTATACCCCGTTTCCTTTGCTGACGCTTGGTATGGACCAGAAATGGGGTAAAAATGGTGAGAACGATACCCAGCTTAATCTGACGTTCAACTGGCTCATGGGAATGCCGTTAAGCAACCAGTTAGATAGCTCTGTGGTGGCACAACGTCGCTCGCTTATGGGGAGCCGACAAGATCTGGTCGCGAGAAACAATAATATTGTGCTGGAGTATCGCAAACAGGATCTGATCTCGCTGACGCTCCCTTCTTCTTTGGAAGGGAAAGAACAATCCAGACAGAATATCAGCGCGAAGGTTAAAACTAAATATGGCCTTGACCATATTGAATGGCAGGCGGCATCCTTCCTGAATAATGGCGGAAAAATTGTCCAGGGTAGTGCTCCGGATCAGTTTGTCCTGACCCTACCCGCGTGGCAGGGCAATGGTATCAATAGTTACACGTTGATGGGGACGGCATGGGATAAAAATGGCAATAAATCAAATGCCAGCGAGATGAAGATCAATATCAGTGGCATTGATATTACTGTTCTCCAGTCTTCTGTTGCTGTGACTCCGGGTAAGGTTCCAGCCGATGGAGTGAGTACTGCCACGGTTACAGTGAGCCTTAAAACCAGCCAAGGAGCTAGTGCAGCAGGATTGGCTTCGCGTTTGACCACCACACTATCCCCCTCAACAACGGTTGATCCTGGTATTGCGGGTCTGCTGAAAAAAGCCACTATGACAGATTATAGTGAAACTGCGCCAGGAGAGTACGTAGCGACGCTTACATCAGGCAACCAACCTGAAACGTTGCTTATTCAACCACTGATTGACGGAACGGAAAGACTGGCTAGCACAAAATTGATCGAAGAGGCAGTTGAGACACTTCCACAACTTGCCGGGCTCGATATTTCAGCTACGAGCGCCCAGGCGAGTGGGGCTGCGCCAATAATGTTGATGGCGCATGTTACTGACCAGTACGGCCGGGCATTGAAGGGTATTGCCGTCAACTGGGTTGCGGATTCCACGCAGGTAACGCTGTCTTCATCCCGGGTCTCGACCAATGAACAGGGAGACGCGCAGATTCAGGTCACGAGTAATGCCATATTGAACACAATCATAACCGCACAGTTGGAGAAAGGGGCATCATTAAGTTCGCCTGTGTTGAGTTTTGTGGCGGACACTGCGACGGCCAAAGTAGTCTCTATTGACAGTGAAAAACAGCAGATTATTGCGAATAATAACGACACCAGCATGCTCACGGCCTTGGTGATAGATGATTTTAATCACCCTCTGGAAGGTGTAACCGTTAACTGGACTGTAGAGAAAACAGATAACACCCGTATTGGAAGCCAATCGTCATTAACTGACAGGCAGGGAAAAGCGACGTTTGCATTGAAGTCGGCAAAAGCGGGAACAGTGACAGTAACTGCGGATGTGAACGGAAAATCGCCGCAGAAAACAGAGTCTATTACCTTTGTTGCTGACAGTAGTACGCAGAAGATTAGTGCCATTTCTGCGAGTAAAACGCAGGCTATTGCTAATGGTAATGACGGCATTACATATACTGCTATCGTGACAAATGCGAAGGGTGAAACACTGAAAAATATGAGGATATTCTGGTCATCTGATACCCAGAATACCCGGTTCAGCGAGACAGAGACTACCAGCGATGAGAATGGTCGTTCGCAAGTAGCGGTGATGTCAACCAGCGCTGGTAGTATGGTTATCTCTGCTCGCACGCAAGAAAGCACTGCGCTTCAGGCTGAGCGGGTGATGTTTGTCGCCGATGCGACGACAGCTAAACTGGCGAATATTGTCACAGATCGCCAGAGCGTTGTCGCCAATGGAAAAGAAGTTATTATCGTCAGCGCAACTGTCACTGATGCCGACGGTAATTTGCTGGAAGGGGCTGAGGTTAACTGGAGCGTCTCACCTTCTGGCGCAGAAATGTCGGTACAGAAGAGTAAAACCAACAGAAGTGGCGTCGCTCAGGTACAGGTGTCCTCGAAAGTGGCGGGTAGCTATGGCGTGGATGCTGGCATTAATGGTGCTTCGCAGCGTTTGTCCGGGCTAAATTTTACGGCTGACCGCACTTCTTCGCAGCTGAGGACATTGGTTGCCGATAAGTTGACTGATATTGTTGCCGATAAGGATAGTGTGGCCTTGACGGCTAGTGTGATGGACGCAAACAACAACCCGGTTTCGGGTGTGACGGTAAACTGGAGCAGTAGCGAAATCAGTAGTAGTTTCAGCCACGTGTCGTCCGTAACGGATGAAAATGGGCGGGCGGTGACGGCATTTTCTAGTCTGAAAACAGGGAGTATTACTGTAAATGCTACGGCAGGTGTAAGCAGTCAGTCGCAAATACTGCATGTGATTGGGAATACCGGAACGGCGCAAATCAATACTGTTACTGCGGGTAATTCACAGGCCATCGCAGATGGCGCTTCATCAGTTATGTGGACCGCGGATATCACAGATGCCAACGGTAATGTGCTGAAAGGGGTGACGGTAAACTGGACAACGGATAATCAAAATATACAACTGTCTTCTGTAAATAGCATCACATCAGATAGCGGTAAAGCGAGTGTCAGCGGCACGTCAGTTAAAGCTGGAAGTGTGAAACTGATGGCCTCGCTGGTCTCGCCAGCGGGCCAGCGTAGCGCGAATGTCGTCACTTTTATCGGTAATGCCAAAACGGCGAAAGTCGTCAAACTGATCGCCAGTACTGACCACGTAGCGGCTAACACCACACCTATTATCTATATGGCTACTATTACAGATGCTAACGATAATCCATTGAAAGGGGAAACGGTCTCATGGACGACCACTATAAATAAACTTTCTGCTACGACCAGCAATACGAATGATAAAGGTGAAGCGGCGATACAAGTGTCCGGTTCTGACTTTGGCAAGGTAACAGTTACGGCCAGTATTAATGGTAGTAATATTTCAAACTCCTCTGCCGTATTTATGGGGACGATTGACGATACGTGGAATATTCCCAGCGCTGCTCAGTCCAGTGCTTACACAGGAGAAACGATTTATAACTTTCTCAACCTTGGTTTTGTTGTAACCGGAGACACTACGGGTCCTGCATCCTTAATATGGACACATAATTATGGGGCGTATTCAGTATTGACAGCTAAGCTGACAGATGAAAAAGGCAACATTCAGACTGTTACGTTCAGAGGACAGGTATCGAACAGATGTACTTTCTTTGAATTTAACAATGCTTCAGGGTGCACAGCACCGGGTAATGCACCGAAGATTACCTACATACCAGAAGATGGAAATAACGCCTCGCTGCCTAAGGGGAATTATCGTGGTGTCATTACATTTAATGGTCGTGACTGGCATACCTCCTGGGCGCTGAACTATACCATTACAACGACGCTGAAAGTGAACTAACCTTATCTCTCCCGCAGCGCCAGCATCTGCTGCGGGAGAGCTATATAAGTATGAAACCAGCACATATGAGTGAGTAATGCTTCAACATAATTTTCCTCCGTACCTTCATCTGCTTTTGTCGGCATCAAACAGTAAAATGTGACGCAAGTCAGATAAATTGCGAATCCACCTGGACAGACATTCCTTTTATTCCTTGTTTCGCTTATTCTTGCTGAAGCGTTTCAGTTGATTAAGTGTTCGACAATTGACCAATCAGTCGCAGTTTGTGACAGGCGAGGATTCCCCTCTGAGCATAGCTGGATTACTCTTTCAGCCACCTCAAACTCAGGGATAGCCTTGCAGGAGATCTATGACCGTACGCGTAGCGATTAATGGTTTTGGTCGCATCGGGCGTAACGTGGTTCGTGCTTTATATGAATCCGGACGTCGGGCGGAAATCACCGTGGTGGCCATCAACGAACTGGCGGATGCCGAAGGCATGGCGCATTTGTTGAAATATGACACCAGCCATGGACGTTTTGCATGGGATGTTCGCCAGGAGCGTGAACAGCTCATGGTTGGCGACGACGTCATTCGCATTCTGCACGAACGTACGCTCAATGCACTTCCCTGGCGGGAACTGGGTATTGATGTCGTACTGGACTGTACCGGTGTATACGGTAATCGCGAGCACGGCGAGGCGCATATCGCCGCTGGTGCGAAGAAAGTGCTCTTTTCACATCCCGGCAGCAACGACCTCGACGCTACAGTTGTATTTGGTGTTAATCAGGAGCAATTACGTGCGGAGCATCGCATTGTTTCTAACGCCTCTTGCACAACAAACTGCATAATACCCGTCATTAAATTACTGGATGATGCTTACGGTATCGAGTCTGGGACCGTTACGACGATCCACTCCGCCATGCATGATCAGCAGGTGATCGACGCCTATCATCCCGATTTACGACGCACTCGCGCCGCAAGCCAATCGATCATTCCTGTGGATACGAAGCTGGCTGCGGGGATCACCCGTATTTTCCCGCAGTTTAACGACCGTTTTGAAGCGATTGCGGTAAGAGTTCCGACGATTAACGTCACTGCAATTGATCTCAGTGTAACGGTGAAAAAACCGGTAAAAGCCTGTGAAGTCAACCTGTTGCTGCAAAAAGCGGCACAGGGTGCATTTCATGGTATAGTTGACTATACGGAATTACCGTTGGTCTCAGTAGATTTTAACCACGATCCGCACAGTGCCATCGTTGATGGTACACAAACGCGCGTCAGTGGCGCACACCTTATCAAGACGCTGGTCTGGTGTGATAACGAATGGGGCTTTGCTAACCGAATGCTCGACACCACGTTAGCAATGGCCGCTCAAGGTTTCAGGTAAGACGCATTGTGCGTCTGCAAAACTTTAAGAATCAACGAGAGGATTCACCATGTCTGTAATTAAGATGACCGATCTGGATCTGGCTGGTAAACGCGTTTTCATCCGTGCTGATCTGAACGTACCGGTTAAAGATGGCAAAGTGACCAGCGATGCGCGTATCCGTGCTTCTCTGCCAACCATCGAACTGGCACTGAAGCAGGGCGCTAAAGTGATGGTAACCTCCCACCTGGGTCGTCCGACTGAAGGCGAGTACAACGAAGAGTTCTCTCTGCTGCCGGTTGTTAATTACCTGAAAGACAAACTGTCCAGCCCGGTTCGCCTGGTGAAAGATTATCTGGATGGCGTTGAAGTGGCTGCAGGTGAACTGGTTGTTCTGGAAAACGTTCGCTTCAACAAAGGCGAAAAGAAAGACGACGAAGCGCTGTCTAAAAAATACGCTGCACTGTGCGACGTATTCGTAATGGATGCTTTCGGTACGGCTCACCGTGCACAGGCTTCCACTCATGGTATCGGCAAATTTGCTGACGTCGCTTGCGCAGGTCCACTGCTGGCTGACGAACTGGAAGCGCTGGGCAAAGCCCTGAAAGAACCTGCTCGTCCAATGGTCGCTATCGTTGGTGGTTCTAAAGTGTCTACCAAACTGACCGTTCTGGATTCTCTGTCCAAAATCGCTGATCAGCTGATCGTGGGTGGCGGTATCGCAAACACCTTCGTTGCTGCTCAAGGCCACAACGTCGGTAAATCCCTGTACGAAGCAGACCTGGTTGATGAAGCGAAACGCCTGCTGACGACCTGTGATATCCCAGTCCCAACGGATGTTCGCGTAGCGACTGAGTTCTCCGAAACGGCGACCGCTACTCTGAAATCTGTAAACGACATCAAAGATGAAGAGCAGATTCTGGATCTGGGTGACGTTTCTGCACAGAAACTGGCTGATATCCTGAAAAACGCCAAAACCATTCTGTGGAATGGCCCGGTTGGTGTGTTCGAGTTCCCGAACTTCCGTAAAGGGACTGAAATCGTTGCTAACGCCATCGCAGATAGCGAAGCGTTCTCTATCGCTGGCGGCGGTGATACCCTGGCAGCTATCGACCTGTTCGGTATTTCCGACAAAATCTCCTACATCTCCACTGGTGGCGGTGCATTCCTCGAATTCGTGGAAGGTAAAGTCCTGCCAGCAGTAGCAATGCTCGAAGAGCGCGCTAAGAAGTAAGCCATTCAAGGGCAGGGAAACCTGCCCAATTTTCAGCGTGCTTTTTAGAGCCCGCACCTTTTCTAACGGCCGAAGATACAGGACTACGTAACATGTCTAAAATTTTTGATTTCGTAAAACCTGGCGTGATCACTGGTGATGACGTTCAGAAAGTGTTCCAGGTAGCTAAAGAAAACAACTTTGCTCTGCCAGCAGTTAACTGCGTGGGGACCGACTCCATCAACGCCGTACTGGAAACCGCTGCAAAAGTTAAAGCACCGGTTATCGTTCAGTTCTCCAACGGTGGCGCTGCGTTCATCGCAGGTAAAGGCGTGAAAACTGACGTTCCTCAGGGTGCTGCAATCCTGGGTGCAATCTCTGGTGCACATCACGTTCACCAGATGGCTGAGCACTACGGTGTTCCTGTTATTCTGCACACTGACCACTGCGCGAAGAAACTGCTGCCGTGGATCGATGGCCTGCTGGACGCGGGTGAAAAACACTTCGCTGCGACCGGTAAACCGCTGTTCTCTTCTCATATGATCGACCTGTCTGAAGAGTCCCTGCACGAAAACATCGAAATCTGCTCCAAATACCTGGCACGTATGTCCAAAATGGACATGACCCTGGAAATCGAACTGGGTTGCACTGGTGGTGAAGAAGACGGCGTAGACAACAGCCACATGGACGCTTCTGCTCTGTACACCCAGCCAGAAGATGTTGATTACGCGTACACCGAGCTGAGCAAAATCAGCCCACGTTTCACCATCGCGGCATCTTTCGGTAACGTGCACGGCGTGTACAAACCAGGTAACGTTGTTCTGACTCCAACTATCCTGCGCGATTCTCAGGACTATGTTTCTAAGAAACATAACCTGCCGCACAACAGCCTGAACTTTGTATTCCACGGCGGTTCCGGTTCTTCTGCTCAGGAAATCAAAGATTCCGTAAGCTACGGTGTGGTGAAAATGAACATCGATACCGATACCCAGTGGGCAACATGGGACGGCATCCTGGGCTACTACAAAGCTAACGAAGCTTACCTGCAGGGTCAGTTGGGTAACCCTAAAGGCGAAGATCAGCCGAACAAAAAATACTACGATCCACGCGTATGGCTGCGTGCTGCACAGACCTCTATGATCACGCGTCTGGAGCAGGCATTCAAAGAACTGAACGCGGTTGACGTTCTGTAATTTGAGTCGCTAAATGCCTCGGAGAGGTCCGCAATTGCGGGCCTTTTTTTATGCATTTTCAACAGCCTGTCCTCGCTGTTTTTGTGATCTGTTTGGCAAATCCCTCTCTTTTTGTTTACCCTTTACTCACCTGCCTGTCTCCATGGGGGATGGATTTTTGTGATTTGGTTTAGCATAAGGAAGAATGAATGGAACAACTCGACGTCGTAGACAGCATCAATAACGCGGGCTCCTGGCTGGTGCGCAATCAGGAATTACTGTTGAGCTATGCCGTGAACATCGTCGCGGCAATCGCCATTATTATCGTCGGGATGCTCGTGGCACGCATCGTATCGAATACCGTGAATCGTGTGATGCGGGCTCGTCAGATTGATGCCACAGTCGCTGATTTTCTCTCCGCACTGGTGCGCTACGGGATTATTGCATTTACCTTGATCGCCGCACTTGGGCGCGTAGGTGTACAGACTGCATCGGTTATCGCTGTACTTGGTGCTGCGGGTTTGGCTATTGGTCTGGCATTGCAGGGGTCATTGTCGAACCTCGCCGCAGGCGTATTGCTGGTGACTTTTCGTCCATTCCGATCAGGGGAATATGTTGATCTGGGCGGTGTTGCCGGAACGGTATTACAGGTGCAGATTTTCTCTACCACGATGCGTACTACCGATGGGCGTATTGTTGTTGTGCCGAATGGGAAAATTATCGCGGGGAATATTATTAACTTCTCCCGTGAGCCGGTTCGCCGCAATGAGCTGATTATCAGTGTGGCGTATGATTCGGATATCGATAAGGTTAAATCGCTGATTTCAAATATAATCGCTTCTGACGATCGTATTCTGAAAGATAAAGAGCAGACCGTTCGTTTGAATGAGCTGGGTGCATCTTCCATTAATTTTGTCGTGCGCATCTGGAGCAAAAGCAGCGATCTGCAGAACGTCTACTGGGATGTGCTGGAGCGCATTAAACGTGATTTTGATGCCAACGGTATCAGCTTCCCGTATCCGCAGATGGATGTGAATGTAAAACGTGTGAAAGAAGGCGAGTAATCCTTTTTCCTCAGGCCCGGTCAGCATAACGCTACCGGGCTTTTTATTAGTGATACTAATCTGTGATTAATATTATCAATTTCCTCTAATGACACTCTCGCAGTATAGTCAGCACCCAGGACAAACTGCATGAGATGTATCGAATGTTATCTTATTATTTTCAAGGTCTTGCGCTTGGTGCGGCGATGATCCTTCCTCTGGGACCACAGAATGCGTTTGTGATGAACCAGGGGATCCGTCGTCAGTACCATTTGATGATTGCCTTGCTGTGCGCGGTGAGTGATTTGCTGTTGATTTGCGCCGGGATCTTTGGTGGTAGCGCATTGCTAATGCAGTCTCCCTGGCTGTTAGCATTCGTCACCTGGGGTGGCGTGGCGTTTCTGTTGTGGTACGGTTTTGGTGCGTTGAAAACGGCGATGAGCAGCAACCTTGAACTGACCCACGCTGAGGTGATGAAACAGGGCCGCTGGAAAATCATCGTCACTATGCTGGCGGTAACGTGGCTCAACCCGCATGTTTATCTGGACACGTTTGTGGTGCTGGGCAGCCTCGGCGGCCAACTTGATGTTGAGCCAAAACGCTGGTTTGCTCTGGGAACGGTGAGTGCATCCTTCTTATGGTTCTTTGGTCTGGCATTAATGGCAGCCTGGCTTGCTCCACGTTTACGCACGGCAAAAGCGCAGCGCATCATTAATACGTTAGTCGGCGCGGTGATGTGGTTTATCGCTTTTCAGTTGGCGAAAGAGGGGATTCATCATGTGCAAGGGTTGTTCAACTAAGCGTTGTCTTATGGACAACTGAACCATACCCGCTAAGCTTGCTGGCATGCGCCCTGTTTTTGGGCACTCTTCGCAACATGGAGGAATGACAGTGAAGTTAAAGATGATGGCTCTGGCGGCATTAGTAAGTTTAGGCGCGGTGTCAGTACAGGCAAATGAATTGCCTGATGGTCCCCACATTGTCACGTCAGGGACGGCGAGTGTAGATGCTGTGCCGGATGTCGCGACACTGGCCATTGAAGTTAATATTGCGGCGAAAGATGCAGCCTCTGCGAAAAAGCAGGCAGATGATCGCGTTGCGCAATATCTCTCTTTCCTGGAGCAGAATGGTGTAGCGAAGAAAGACATCAATTCCGCAAATCTGCGTACACAGCCGGACTATGACTACCAGAATGGGAAAAGCATTCTCAAAGGTTATCGTGCGGTGCGAACGGTAGAGGTCACATTGCGTCAACTTGATAAGTTGAATGCACTCCTGGATGGAGCGCTGAAGGCGGGTCTGAACGAAATTCGTTCCGTCTCACTGGGTGTTGCGCAACCGGAAAAATACAAAGACGAAGCACGTAAAGCAGCTATCGATGATGCTGTTCATCAGGCTCAGCAACTGGCTGCAGGTTTTAACAGCAAGCTTGGTCCCGTGTACAGCGTGCGTTACCACGTCTCTAACTACCAGCCAAGCCCAATGGTTCGTATGATGAAGGCAGATGCCGCGCCGGTTTCTGCTCAGGAAACGTATGAGCAGCCAACCATTCAGTTTGGCGATCAAGTTGATGTTGTCTTCCAACTGGAACCCGCTCAGAACCCGCAGACTGAAGCGGCAAAGGCACAGTAATTTGCCCACCGCCTTGACCCTCTCCCGCCGGGAGAGGGGATTCGGTACATCAATCCTGTCTCAATACCTTATGCCCAAAAGCCAGTAGTGCGTCGGTGACGTTGCGCATCATTCGGCTTTCCGGCGCAAAGCGATGCCAGTACAGCATCCGACGCTGATAAAGCCCAGGCGTCAAATCAATCAGCTCACCGCTTTTTAACTCTTTCTCAATTTGCAGGTGCGGGATCATACAGCAGGTGGTTCCCTGACGTGCCAGTTGAACGAAGGCTTCGGATGAATTCACGATATGACACGGGACACTGCCTGGCGGCAGATCAAAGTTTTGCTGCAAAAATGCCTGATGCATGTCGTCCAGATGATCAAATGCCACGGCCGGCGCTTTAAGGAGGGCTGCACGGGTCACACCATTCGGAAAGTAACGGTCAGCAAAGGCTTTGGAACCGACAAACAGGTAATCCAGTGCCCCCAGTTGATCCACCAGACAGCTTGGCAGTGCCTGAGGTTGAATACTGACGGCTCCCACAACCTCACCGCGACGCAGGCGTTCCTGGGTACGGGTTTCATCTTCCACCTGCAAGTTCAGGCGAATGGGGGAGTCGGCCAGGACGGGGGCCAGGGCGGGAAGTAACCAGGTTGCCAGACTGTCGGCGTTCACCGCCAGCGAAAGAAGAAGCGGCGTGGAACCTGTCTGTTCGTCACCGAGCCATTCATCTTCCAGCAGTTCTACCTGGCGCAGAAGGGCGAGGAGTTTTTGCCCCTGCTCTGTCGGGCGAGGTGGAACAGTACGAACGAGCAGGGGCTGTCCGAACATATTTTCAAGCTGTTTGATACGCTGTGATACGGCTGATTGAGTGATGCACAGCTTTTGCGCTGCGCGCTCAAAACCTCGTTCACGAATAACCGCATCAAGTGCCTGTAGTGTTCTGTAGTCCGGACGTTTCATTGCTCTGGCTGACTCCTGAAAAGTGCTTATTCTGCACTATGACACAAATTTACGTTTGATACAGACGAAATGCACCCACATCGGATCTGTCAGAGCTTTGCGCGGTAATGTGACAATGGTCACAGGGACATTTCCCGCTTCCATGCTCTATAATGCGCCCTACGTTTTCATACCACAGGCAAAACGATCATGACGCAGGATGAACTGAAAAAAGCAGTAGGATGGGCCGCGCTCCAGTACGTGCAGCCAGGAACCATCGTTGGTGTCGGCACGGGGTCGACAGCGGCGCACTTTATCGATGCGCTGGGCACAATGAAAGGGCAGATTGAAGGGGCGGTATCCAGCTCTGATGCATCCACGGAAAAGCTGAAAAGCCTTGGTATTACTGTTTTTGATCTTAACGAGGTGGATCGTCTGGGGATTTACGTCGATGGCGCGGACGAAATCAACGGCCATATGCAGATGATCAAAGGCGGTGGTGCAGCGCTTACGCGTGAGAAGATCATTGCCTCTGTTGCGGATAAATTTATCTGTATTGCTGATGCGTCCAAGCAGGTGGATATCCTGGGTAACTTCCCGCTACCGGTCGAAGTGATCCCGATGGCGCGAAGTGCAGTCGCTCGTCAGCTCGTGAAACTGGGAGGTCGCCCGGAATACCGTCAGGGTGTTGTGACGGACAACGGTAATGTGATCCTCGATGTGCACGGCTTGGAAATTCTGGATGCTGTCGCAATGGAAAATGCCATTAATGCGATCCCAGGCGTAGTCACTGTAGGGTTATTCGCCAATCGTGGCGCGGATGTTGCGCTGATCGGTACGGCTGACGGTGTGAAAACCATCGTAAAATGATCTGATGGGGGGAAGCCTCCCCCCGATAAAAAATTTTGAAAAGCTAAATTTGGTGACTTGTATCACGTTTTTGCCACTCTCTTGATGATCCTGCCGCGTTAGTAAACCTCTTCAGCATTTTACTCTGTCATTTTGCCTTGCATGACTTTTCTTCAGTGTGCTGACGCAAACGTTCATATTGCTGCAATAGTTTTTTTTGATATGTTGGCTAGAGCGGATTTAAATCCAGCACAACATCAGTTCAGATAAAACAGGGTCGGGTAAATGGCAAAGGTATCACTGGAAAAAGACAAGATTAAGTTTCTGCTCGTCGAAGGCGTGCATCAGAAAGCACTCGATAGCCTTCGTGCAGCGGGTTATACCAACATTGAATTCCACAAAGGTGCACTGGACACCGAGCAGTTAAAAGAGTCCATCCGTGATGCCCACTTCATTGGTCTGCGATCCCGTACTCACCTGACTGCTGACGTTATTGCCTGTGCTGAAAAACTTGTCGCAATTGGTTGCTTCTGTATCGGTACTAACCAGGTTGATCTGGATGCAGCGGCAAAACGCGGTGTTCCTGTTTTCAACGCTCCTTTCTCCAATACCCGTTCCGTGGCGGAGTTAGTGATCGGCGAACTGCTTCTGCTGTTGCGTGGCATCCCTGAAGCGAATGCCAAGGCGCACCGTGGTGTGTGGAACAAGCTGGCTTCTGGCTCATTTGAAGCGCGTGGCAAGAAACTGGGGATTATCGGTTACGGTCATATCGGTACTCAGCTCGGTATTCTGGCTGAATCTCTGGGTATGCACGTCTTCTTTTACGATATTGAAAGCAAACTGCCGCTGGGGAACGCTACTCAGGTTCAGCACCTTTCCGATCTGTTGAATATGAGCGATGTAGTGAGCCTGCATGTACCGGAAAATGCTTCCACGAAGAATATGATGGGCGCGGAAGAGCTGGCACTGATGAAACCGGGCTCACTGTTGATCAACGCAGCACGCGGCACGGTGGTGGATATTCCTGCGCTGTGTGATGCGCTCAAGCGTAAACATCTGGCGGGGGCGGCTATCGACGTCTTCCCGACTGAACCCGCAGCCAACAGTGATCCGTTTACCTCTCCGCTGTGCGAGTTTGATAACGTGATCCTGACGCCACATATCGGTGGCTCTACTCAGGAAGCGCAGGAAAACATCGGCCTGGAAGTGGCGGGTAAACTGAGCAAATACTCAGACAACGGTTCTACGCTTTCTGCAGTGAACTTCCCGGAAGTCTCCCTGCCGCTCCATGGTGGACGTCGTCTGTTGCACATCCATGAAAACCGTCCAGGCGTGCTGACCGCGATTAACCAGATCTTTGCTGAGCAGGGCGTAAACATCGCCGCACAGTATCTGCAAACTAACTCTCAGATGGGCTATGTGGTTATTGATATTGAAGCGGACGAAGATGTTGCCGAGAAAGCGCTGCTGAGCATGAAAGCGATTCCGGGGACGATTCGCGCACGCCTGCTTTACTGATTTTATCGCGGCCTGATGCCCTCATCCGCAAGGCGAGGGCGCAAACATTAAAAACGGTAACGGGTGTTACCGTTTTGTTTTTACGCCCACTCCCACACTTTCGACGGTGTCACTACCGCAGGCAGCGGAATATCCCACTTTTCCACTGGCAGCGTTTCCACACCCTGGCAATCATGTGCGTAGCCTACTGGGTGTAACCCATATTGCTGCCAGTTTTGCAGTGTTCTGTCATAAAAACCGCCGCCCATACCCAAACGCTGACCTTGTTCATCAAACGCGACAAGCGGCGTGATCAGCACATCGAGTTTTGCCAGCGGCAGCACATCGCGGACGTCGAGTTTCGGCTCGGTGATTTTCAGACGATTCACGACCAGCTCACTGCGTGGGTGGTAATGCAGAAACAGCAGATTACCCTCACTAAACGGATGCAAGACGGGCAGATAGACTTTCTTCCCGGCACGCCAGAGTTGCTCGATCAGCGGTTGCGTATCCAGCTCACCATCAAAGGAGAGAAACAGAGCGACGGTGCGCGCCATTATGACAGGCGGATACGCCATCATTCGGGCGGCGGCTTGCTGTGCAAAATGGGCTTGTTGTTCTGACGATAACGCACGGCGACGTTTACGGATAAGCTGTCGGATTTCTTGTCGTAATGCCGAAACGGCAGGAGGTTGCGTCATAATGATGAGCTGGTAGGTAGTCGGTAGGAAGGGAGGGAATCTCCGAGATGCCGCCGCAGGCTGTAACCCTTGAACCCTTGGTTCAAGGTGAATATGTCGTCATAGTCTTAAGGCTTCTCGGACGAACCGAGCTTGCTCACCGACCATGGAGCGCCACATTCTTGTGGTATGAAATATCGGCTCAGGGGACTGGCCCGCTTGCGAACATCTCAGAGAAATTTTTCCTTCGCAGTTACTCTACCATAGTCAACTGCGAAGTGTTATTCAAACTTTTGCCCCGGTCTTTCGGTTATGCGACCTTGATCAAGCAATGCTTGTTCAATGGTTTGCTGGAGCATTTTAATACGTTGTTCCATACTCGCCGCGTAATCGCGGGTCTTGGCCTTTTCCTGAGTCAGTTCATAGCTGATGTTCAACGCGGCGATGAAGACCAGCTGCTCAGTATTTGTGACTCTAGTGCGTTCTTTTAAATCTTGCAACCGCTGATTCAAATCGTCCGCAGCCTGATTCAAAGCATCCCTTTGTTCAGGCGGACAATTCACTCGCAGTGAACGGCCAAAAATCTGGAGATCGACGGGTTGTGCAGACATGCCACCTTCCTGCTGATTGACTGCGCTACCTTCGCTCAGCGCCCTGGGGGCGGCGAAGGGGCGACACTATAGCTACCCTGATGTGAAGATACAAGCCCTTTTCTGGTATCACCAGGGTCCAAAGTGGTAGCATATCATGAATATTCCTCCCAACGATGACGAATGCGCATGTCTATACAGAACGAAATGCCTGGTTACAACGATTTAAACCAGTTACTGAACCAGCAGGGCGTGGGTTTAACCCCTGCTGAAATGCACGGTCTGATCAGTGGCATGCTGTGCGGCGGAAACAGCGACAGCTCATGGCAGCCGCTGGTTCACGACCTGACGAACGAAGGTTTGGCGTTTGGTCACGAGCTGGCTGAAGCGTTGCGAAAAATGCACTCCGCCACCAGTGATTCTCTCGAAGATGATGGCTTCCTTTTTCAGCTTTATCTGCCTGAGGGTGATGATGTTAGCGTGTTCGATCGCGCTGATGCGCTGGCAGGCTGGGTAAATCACTATCTGTTGGGACTGGGTGTCACACAGCCTAAGCTCGATAAAGTGACCGGTGAAGCGGGCGAGGCGATCGACGATTTACGTAATATTGCGCAACTCGGTTACGACGAAGAAGAAGACCAGGAAGAGCTGGAAATGTCTCTCGAAGAGATTATCGAATACGTTCGCGTGGCTTCCTTGCTGTGCCATGAAACCTTTACGCGTCCGCAGCCAACGGCTCCAGAAGTTCGCAAACCAACCTTACACTAAGAAAAATAACGCACAGGAGGGTGTCATGGTTATTTCACAGCTTGAGTATTCCCGCCGTCGCCAGGCGCTGCTGGCAAAAATGGAACCGGGAAGCGCCGCTCTCATTTTTGCAGCGCCAGAAGTGACACGCAGTGCTGACAGCGAATACCCCTACCGTCAGAGCAGCGATTTTTGGTATTTCACCGGGTTTAACGAGCCGGAAGCCGTGCTGGTACTGATCAAGAGCAATGACACCCATAACCACAGTGTACTTTTCAATCGCGTCCGTGATCTGACTGCCGAAATCTGGTTTGGTCGCCGCTTAGGCCAGGATGCCGCACCCGCTAAGCTGGGTGTTGATCGTGCCCTGGCCTTCAGCGAAATCAACCAGCAGCTCTATCAGTTGCTCAACGGTCTCAATGTGCTCTACCACGCGCAGGGCGAGTATGCCTATGCTGACGAGATTGTTTTTACCGCGCTGGATAAACTGCGTAAAGGCTCGCGTCAGAATTTGTCTGCGCCTGCCACGCTGACCGACTGGCGTCCTGTGGTGCATGAAATGCGCCTGTTTAAATCTCAGGAAGAGCTGAGTGTGTTGCGTCGCGCTGGCGAGATCAGCGCGCTGGCTCATACCCGGGCGATGGAAAAGTGTCGCCCTGGTCTGTTCGAGTATCAGCTCGAAGGCGAAATCCATCATGAATTTAACCGCCATGGCGCGCGTTATCCTTCTTACAATACCATTGTGGGTAGCGGTGAAAACGGCTGTATTTTGCATTACACCGAAAATGAAAGCGAAATGCGCAATGGCGACCTGGTGCTGATTGACGCCGGTTGCGAATATCAGGGCTATGCCGGGGACATCACTCGCACGTTCCCGGTAAATGGTAAGTTCACGCCAGCACAGCGCGCAATTTACGACATTGTTCTGGAATCGCTGGAAACGGCGCTGACCCTGTACCGACCTGGGACGTCTATTCAGGACGTCACCGGGGAAGTGGTCCGTATCATGATTACCGGGCTGGTGAAGCTGGGTATTCTGAAAGGTGATGTCGATGCGCTGATTGCTGCGAATGCGCATCGCGCGTTCTTTATGCATGGACTGAGCCACTGGTTGGGGCTGGATGTGCATGATGTGGGCGGTTACGGTCCTGAGCGTTCACGCGTGCTGGAGCCGGGTATGGTGTTAACCGTTGAGCCGGGCCTCTATATTGCGCCGGATGCTGATGTGCCTGAAGAGTACCGCGGGATCGGCATTCGTATTGAAGACGATATTGTAATTACTGAAACCGGAAATGAGAATCTGACCGCCAGTGTGGTGAAAAACGCCGATGATATTGAGGCGCTGATGGCGGCGGCTCGCGTATGAGCGTGATCATCGTCGGTGGTGGGATGACCGGGGCCACACTGGCTTTGGCTATTTCCCATTTAACACAGGGTCAACTCCCGGTTCATCTGGTTGAGGCCGTTGCACCGCAGGCAACGGATCACCCCGGTTTTGATGCCCGCGCGATTGCGCTGGCGCAAGGAACCTGTCAGCAACTGGCGCGTATTGGGATCTGGCAGGCGATTGCGGATTGTGCAACAGCCATTAACACGGTGCATGTCAGCGATCGCGGTCATGCCGGGTTTGTGACGCTGGATGCGCAGGATTATCGTATTGACGCGTTAGGCCAGGTGGTTGAGTTGCATGACGTGGGTTTGCGCTTATTCCGCATGTTACAGGATGCACCGGGTGTCACGTTACATTGCCCTGAGCGAGTGGCTCATTTTAGCCGGAGTGAAGGGGCTGTTAGCGTCACGCTGGAAAATGGCACAACGCTGGAAGGGCAACTTCTGGTCGCGGCAGATGGTTCCCGCTCTGCTCTTGGCGCGCAATGCGGCATTGAATGGCAACAACAGCCATACGGGCAGGTGGCTGTTATTGCCAATGTCACAACGGCGGGAGAGCACCATGGCCGCGCGTTTGAACGCTTCACGCAACATGGCCCGCTGGCCATGTTGCCTATGTCGCAAGGACGCTACTCGCTGGTCTGGTGTCACCCGCAAGAGAATGCAGACGACGTATTGGCCTGGTCAGACGATCGTTTCTGCACTGAGCTGCAAAAAGCGTTTGGCTGGCGACTAGGGCGTATTACGCATGCGGGTAAACGGTCGGTTTATCCCTTGTCCCTGACGACGGCGTCTCAGCCTGTCTCCCATCGCGTGGCGCTGGTTGGAAACGCTGCTCAGACGCTGCATCCTATTGCGGGCCAGGGTTTCAACCTTGGGTTGCGGGATGTGATGAGTCTGGCGGAAACGCTCGCACAGGCGTGGGGAGCACAACAGGACTACGGTGCTTACGCTGTCTTGTGCCATTACCAGCAACGACGCCGGTCTGATAAAGAAATGACCATTGGCGTCACGGACGGTCTGGTGCATCTGTTTGCCAATCGCTGGACGCCGCTGGTTGCCGGACGCAATCTCGGATTGATGGCGATGGAATTATTCATTCCGGCACGTGATGTGCTGGCGCAGAGGACTCTTGGTTGGGTCGCTCGTTAAGGAGTTAACTACGTGCTGAATGTTGATGTCGCTATTGTTGGCGGCGGAATGGTAGGACTGGCACTGGCCTGCGGGTTACAGGGGAGTGGTCTGCGTGTGGCCGTGCTTGAGCAAAAACAGCCGCAGCCTGTGGCGTCTGATGCACCGCCAGAGCTACGCGTGTCGGCTATTAATGCTGCCAGTGAAAAGCTGCTGACGCATCTCGGTGTCTGGTCTGACATTGTGGCGCACCGTGCCAGCTGTTATCACGGCATGGAAGTGTGGGACAAAGACAGCTTTGGCCACATTGCTTTTGATGATGAAAGCATGGGCTATAGCCATCTGGGGCACATTATTGAAAATGCGGTGATCCACCATGCATTGTGGGAAAAAGCGCAAGGCTGCAGCGATGTTACGCTGATGGCTCCGGCGCATATCAATCAGGTTGCGTGGGGTGAAAACGAGGCCTTTATCACCCTGCAAAGCGGCGAAATGCTGACTGCGCGGCTGGTGGTCGGGGCTGACGGGGCAAACTCGTGGTTACGCAACAAGGCTGATATTCCGCTGACGTTCTGGGATTATCGCCATCATGCGCTGGTTGCCACAATCCGTACGGAAGAACCGCATGGCGGCGTTGCGCGCCAGATTTTCCACAATGATGGCATCCTGGCGTTTTTACCGCTGAGCGATCCCCATCTTTGCTCTATTGTCTGGTCCCTGATCCCTGAGAAGGCACAGCAGATGCAGGAGGCAACATCTGAAGCCTTCAACCAGACGCTGTGCGTGGCGTTTGATCATCGTCTGGGGCTATGCTCACTTGAAAGTGAACGTCAGGTTTTCCCTCTAACCGGCAGATATGCACGCCAGTTTGCGGCGCACCGTCTGGCGTTGGTGGGGGATGCGGCGCACACCATTCATCCGCTGGCCGGGCAGGGGGTTAACCTTGGTTTTATGGATGCGGCAGAACTGGTTGATGAGCTACGCCGTTTGCATCGCGAAGGCAAAGATATTGGTCAGCACCTGTATCTGCGCCGTTATGAACGCAGCCGTAAGCACAGTGCTGCGTTGATGCTGGCTGGTATGCAGGGATTCCGTGAGCTGTTTGCAGGAGCAAATCCTGCGAAAAAACTGTTGCGCGATATTGGACTGAAACTGGCTGATACGCTTCCCGGTGTTAAACCCCAACTCTTACGTCAGGCGATGGGTCTTAACGATCTTCCGGACTGGCTGCGCTAAGTTAGACCCCTGTCACACTTTCCTCTCCCGGCCACTGCGCCGGGACATTTCACTCATTTGAAATATTCTAATTTCACGCCACTTTTCGCATTAGTTTATCTAATCTTATGATTTTTAAATGATGGAAAATCAGCCTTCTTTTCCCTATTAAATATTATCCTGAACTAAATATTGTGAATTTGATGTTGGCTTTATGCTGTTTTTATTGCATTTAGCTAGTTAATAACTCTGTTATGATTTTGGCCGTTTTTAGTCATAAGCTAATGTGATGACCCGTTTTAGCTTATGGTTAATCACCAATTTCGGTGGTAAGTTCAGGTAAAAGAGAACGTTTGCGTCGGCATCCATACGTGATGCCGACGTCGGGTTTTATGGCGCTTTTTACGCGACTGAAACGCAAGACAGCCCTGCTTATTCAACGAGGAAAAGATGGCTCAACAGACTCCTTTATACGAACAACATACGTTATGCGGCGCACGCATGGTGGATTTCCATGGCTGGATGATGCCACTGCATTACGGCTCACAAATTGATGAGCACCATGCGGTGCGCACTGATGCCGGTATGTTCGACGTGTCGCACATGACCATTGTCGATCTGCGCGGCAGTCGCACCAGGGAGTTCTTGCGCTATTTGCTGGCGAATGATGTCGCTAAGCTCAAGATTCCGGGCAAAGCGCTCTACACTGGGATGCTCAATGCCTCGGGCGGCGTGATTGATGACCTTATCGTCTACTACTTCACTGAAGATTTCTTCCGCCTTGTTGTAAACTCCGCCACCCGCGAAAAAGACCTCTCCTGGATTTCCCAACACGCTGAACCCTTCGCTGTCGATATTACCGTGCGGGATGATTTGTCCCTGATCGCTGTACAAGGGCCAAACGCGCAGGCGAAAGCCGCGTCTCTGCTGAGTGATGAACAGCGTAAAGTCATCGATGGCATGAAACCGTTCTTCGGTGTTCAGGCCGGTGACATGTTTATTGCGACAACGGGATATACCGGTGAAGCCGGTTATGAAATTGCGTTGCCTAATGAGAAAGCGGCTGATTTCTGGCGTGCGCTGATGGAAGCCGGAGTGAAGCCTGCAGGTCTGGGGGCGCGTGATACGCTGCGTCTGGAAGCAGGTATGAATCTGTACGGTCAGGAGATGGATGAAAGTATCTCTCCGCTGGCCGCCAATATGGGCTGGACCATTGCGTGGGAACCTGCCGAGCGCGACTTTATCGGCCGTGATGCGCTGGAGCAGCAGCGCGCGAAAGGTACTGAACAACTGGTTGGCCTGGTGATGAAGGAAAAGGGTGTACTGCGCGGTGAATTGCCGGTGCGTTTCACCGATGCGGACGGTAATCACCGTGAAGGCATTATCACCAGCGGAACCTTCTCACCGACGCTGGGCTACAGTATTGCGCTGGCTCGCGTCCCGGCTGGCATCGGCGAAACGGCGGTGGTGCAGATCCGCAACCGTGAAATGCCGGTCCATGTGACCAAACCGATTTTTGTTCGCGCCGGTAAGCCGGTCGCCTAATCATTTTTATCAGGAGAACTTCAATGAGCAATGTGCCAGCAGAACTGAAATACAGCAAAGAACATGAGTGGCTGCGCAAAGAAGCAGACGGTACTTACACTGTTGGGATCACCGAGCATGCGCAAGAGCTGTTGGGCGACATGGTGTTTGTGGACCTGCCGGAAGTGGGCACGACCGTGAGCGCAGGTGATGATTGTGCAGTGGCAGAATCAGTCAAAGCCGCATCTGATATCTACGCGCCAGTGGGCGGTGAAATTGTGGCGGTGAACGACGCGCTGAGCGACTCCCCTGAACTGGTGAACAGCGATCCGTATACGGATGGCTGGATCTTTAAAATCAAAGCCAGCGATGAAGCGGAAGTTGCCGCCCTGCTGGATGCTACCGCGTACGAAGCACTGTTAGAAGACGAGTAATTGTTTATCCCCCTCTCCGGTGGGAGAGGGAACTTAAATTCACTGCACGTTTCAGGAACCATCGCTCATGACACAGACTTTAAGCCAGCTTGAAAACCGTGGCGCTTTCATTGAACGTCACATTGGGCCGGATGCTCAGCAACAGCAGGAGATGCTGAACACGGTTGGCGCGGATTCGTTAACTGCACTGATCGGCCAGATCGTGCCAAAAGACATCCAGCTTGCCAAGCCGCCTCAGGTAGGTGAAGCCACCACTGAATTCGCCGCGCTGGCGGAGCTTAAGGCGATTGCCGGCCTCAACAAGCGTTATAAGTCTTACATTGGCATGGGTTACACCAACGTGCAGTTACCGCCAGTGATCCTGCGTAATATGCTGGAAAATCCGGGCTGGTATACCGCCTACACGCCGTATCAACCTGAAGTGTCTCAGGGGCGCCTGGAGGCGCTGCTGAACTTCCAGCAGGTGACGCTGGATCTTACTGGTCTGGATATCGCTTCAGCTTCCCTTTTGGATGAAGCGACTGCTGCGGCTGAAGCCATGGCAATGGCGAAACGCGTAAGCAAACTGAAAAATGCCAACCGCTTCTTCGTGGCGGCTGATGTTCATCCGCAAACGCTGGATGTGGTTCGTACCCGCGCCGAAACCTTTGGTTTTGACGTCATTGTTGATGATGCTGACAAAGTGCTGGATCACCAGGATGTTTTCGGCGTGCTGTTGCAGCAGGTGGGAACGACCGGTGAAGTACATGATTACAGCCCACTGATTGCTGAGCTGAAAGCCCGTAAAGTGGTCGTTAGCGTCGCGGCCGATTTTATGGCGCTGGTCCTGCTGACGGCGCCGGGCAAACAGGGCGCGGACATTGTGTTCGGCTCTGCACAGCGCTTCGGTGTGCCGATGGGCTACGGCGGTCCTCACGCGGCGTTTTTCGCGGCGAAAGATGAATTCAAACGCTCCATGCCTGGCCGCATTATTGGTGTATCGAAAGATGCTGCCGGTAACATCGCGCTACGCATGGCGATGCAGACTCGCGAGCAGCATATCCGCCGCGAGAAAGCGAACTCCAATATCTGTACCTCGCAGGTACTGCTGGCGAACATCGCCAGCCTGTACGCCGTCTTCCATGGCCCGGCAGGCCTGAAACGTATTGCCAGCCGCATTCACCGTCTGGCCGATATTCTGGCCTGTGGTTTACAGCAGAAAGGTCTCAAGCTGCGTCATGCTCACTACTTTGACACTCTGTGTGTCGAAGTGGCAGACAAAGCTGCGGTTCTGGCACGTGCCGACGCGGCTAAAATCAACCTGCGTAGTGACATTCTGAATGCGGTAGGTATCACGCTCGACGAATCCACCACTCGCGAAGATATCGTAAATCTGTTCAACGTGTTGCTGGGCGATGCGCACGGCCTCGACATTGATGCGCTGGATAAAGACGTGGCGTATGACAGCCGTTCTCTCCAGGAAAACATGCTGCGTGATGACGCGATTCTGGCGCACCCGGTTTTCAATCGCTATCACAGCGAAACCGAGATGATGCGTTATATGCACTCTCTGGAGCGCAAAGATCTGGCGCTTAACCAGGCGATGATCCCGCTGGGCTCCTGCACCATGAAGTTGAACGCCGCTGCCGAGATGATCCCTATCACCTGGCCGGAGTTCTCCGAACTGCACCCGTTCTGCCCGGCAGACCAGGCGGAAGGGTATCATATGATGATTAACCAGCTTTCCGACTGGCTGGTGAAACTGACCGGTTATGACGCGCTGTGTATGCAGCCAAACTCAGGTGCGCAGGGTGAATACGCGGGTCTGCTGGCGATTCGCCATTACCACGAAAGCCGCAACGAAGGCCACCGCGATATCTGTCTGATCCCAAGCTCCGCACACGGAACCAACCCGGCTTCTGCACAGATGGCGGGGATGGAAGTGGTGGTCGTGGCTTGTGATAAAAATGGCAACATCGATCTTGTCGATCTGCGTGCAAAAGCAGAGCAGGCGGGCGATAAGCTCTCCTGTATTATGGTGACCTACCCGTCCACCCACGGTGTGTATGAAGAAACGATCCGTGAAGTGTGTGAAGTGGTTCACCAGTTCGGCGGCCAGGTTTATCTTGATGGCGCGAACATGAATGCCCAGGTCGGCATTACCTCTCCGGGCTTTATTGGTGCTGATGTTTCACACCTTAACCTGCATAAAACCTTCTGTATTCCACATGGCGGTGGCGGTCCAGGTATGGGACCAATCGGCGTGAAAGCGCACCTGGCTCCGTTTGTTCCAGGCCACAGCGTTGTGCAGATCGAAGGCATGCTGACCCGTCAGGGCGCAGTGTCTGCGGCACCATTCGGTAGCGCATCCATTCTGCCAATCAGCTGGATGTACATCCGCATGATGGGCGCGGAAGGTCTGAAACAGGCAAGCCAGGTGGCGATTCTGAATGCCAACTACATTGCGACTCGCCTGAAAGATGCTTATCCGGTGCTGTACACGGGCCGTGATGGTCGTGTGGCGCACGAGTGCATCCTGGATATCCGCCCTCTGAAAGAAGAAACCGGTATCAGCGAGCTGGATATTGCTAAACGTTTGATCGACTACGGCTTCCACGCGCCAACCATGTCATTCCCGGTGGCAGGGACGCTGATGGTTGAGCCTACTGAGTCTGAAAGCAAAGTTGAGCTGGACCGCTTTATCGAGGCGATGCTTGCGATTCGCGGTGAGATCGATCGCGTGAAAGGCGGCGAGTGGACGCTTGAAGACAACCCGCTGGTGAATGCACCACATACCCAGAATGAGCTGGTGGCGGAGTGGACTCACGGTTACACCCGCGAACTGGCAGTCTTCCCGGCAGGTGTCGCGAACAAATACTGGCCGACGGTAAAGCGTCTTGATGACGTGTACGGCGACCGTAATCTGTTCTGCTCCTGCGTACCGATGAGCGAATATCAGTAATTGTTTTGCGGTAATGTAAACCGGGTCGGCGTTCGCGCCACCCGGTTTTTTTTCATCTGGAGAACGTGAATGGCAATGGCACTAGTGACCGGCGCGAGCCGGGGGATTGGCAAAGCGACAGCGCTGCAGCTGGCAAACGAAGGCTACACGGTAGCGGTGAATTATCGCGATAACATCAGGGCCGCGACGGATGTGATCAATCAAATCATTGACGCAGGGGGCACTGCGTTTGCGGTTCAGGCAGATATCAGCGATGAAGTTCAGGTCATGGCGATGTTTCGCATTATCGATCAGCGAGGCGAGCCGCTTACTGCGCTGGTAAATAATGCCGGTATCCTGTTTGAGCAAAGTACCATTGAGCATTTATCCGCTGAGCGCATTAACCGGGTGCTGGCGACCAATGTGACGGGCTATTTTCTCTGCTGCCGCGAAGCGGTAAAGCGTATGTCGCTCAAACATGGCGGCAAGGGGGGGGCGATTGTGAATGTTTCATCTGCAGCGTCACGTCTGGGCGCGCCGGGCGAATATGTGGATTATGCCGCCTCCAAAGGTGCGGTGGATTCGCTGACGACGGGACTGGCGCTGGAAGTTGCAGCGCAGGGGATCCGTGTCAACGGTGTACGTCCGGGGCTAATTTATACCGATATTCATGCATCTGGTGGGGAGCCTGGTCGTGTCGACAGGGTGAAATCAGCGTTACCGATGCAGCGTGGTGGTCAGCCGGAAGAGGTTGCGCAGGCGATCATTTGGTTGCTGAGCGAGAAAGCATCGTATGTGACGGGAAGCTTTATCGAGTTGGCGGGCGGGAAATAAATGCCCCCTCTCCCTAAAGGAGAGAGGGCTGCCTGGTGGGATCTTCCCTCTCTTGTCCCTTTAGGGAGAGGAGAAAATTAAAGCGTCTCGCCGTTGCTGGCTATCACACCTTTATACCACTCGAAGCTTTTCTTACGGGAGCGGGACATATCGCCCGTTCCATCGTCATGCTTGTTCACGTAGATAAACCCGTAGCGTTTGCTGTACTGGCCGGTCGTGAAGGAGACACAATCGATGCAACCCCATGGGGTATAGCCCATCAGGTCCACACCATCATAAGTGACGGCTTTTATCATCTCTTCCACGTGAGCGCGCAGGTAGTCAATGCGGTAATCGTCATTGATGCTGCCATCGTTTTCCACTTTATCGTAGGCGCCAAACCCGTTTTCCACGATAAACAGTGGCTTCTGATAGTGCTCGTACAGTTCGCATAACGCGTAGCGCAGGCCTACCGGGTCAATCTGCCAGCCCCAGTCGGAAGCTTTAACGTGCGGGTTAGGTACGCTCCCTTCGAAGCCTGAGATAGCATCGCCAGTACCGCCTTCCGCTTTCACTGCGTTGGTCATGTAGTAGCTGAAGCCTAAATAATCGCACGTACCTTCGCGCAGGATCTGTTCGTCACCGGCTTCCATTTTGATGCTAAAGCCACGACGTTCCCACTCGTTCAGAACGTAAGAGGGGTAGTAGCCGCGCAACTGTACATCGGTGAAAACATAACGTTCGCGCATGGATTCCTGAGCAAACATCACATCCTCTGGTTTACAGGAGAAGGGATAGAGCGCCACCATCGCCAGCATGCAGCCGACTTTCATCTCCGGATTGATGCGACGCGCCGCTTTCACCGCCAGTGCGCTGGCCACGAACTGATGATGCAGCACCTGGTACATCGTCTCTTCAGGATTCTGGTGTTCGGTATAGACCACGCCGGAACAGCAGTAACCGAACAGCGGTGCGCGCCAGTTACGCTGGTTGTTGATTTCGTTGAAGGTCATCCAGTATTTGACCTTGCTCTTATAGCGCTCGAAAACCACCTCAGCGAAGCGTACAAAGAAATCCACCACTTTACGGTTGGTCCAGCCGCCGTATTCCTGAACCAGGTGCAACGGCATTTCGAAGTGAGAGAGAGTGATGACTGGCTCGATATTGTATTTCAGCAGTTCATCAAACATGTCATCGTAGAACTTTAAACCTTCTTCATTTGGCTGAGTTTCGTCGCCTTTTGGGAAGATTCGGGTCCAGGCGATAGAGGTACGGAAGCACTTGAAGCCCATTTCAGCAAACAGCTTAATGTCCTCTTTGTAGTGGCCGTGGAAATCGATCGCTTCGTGGTTAGGATAGTATTTCCCTTCAATGACCTCTTGCGTGATTTCACGAGGAACACCGTGCGCGCCGCCGGTTAACACATCACAAATGCTCGGCCCTTTGCCGCCTTTGTTCCAGCCACCTTCAACCTGGTGAGCGGCCACTGCTCCGCCCCATAAAAAGTCTTTTGGTAATGTAAGTTTTTTCATCTCGGCTATTCTCAAATTATTACTTGTTGGTTTTGAGTCTAGCAAAGCGAAATTAAATGTCACGATATAACAATTCGTGGAAAATGTGATTTGTCACATCAAAAAAACAAGATGTTTTATTCTGTTAATTTCTTCGCCAGCTTACGGCCTAACGATTCCAGAATATAGATGACAGGGATCTGAGTCGTAATATCGTAAACGCCGCCAATGCGTGTCTGTGGAACATGCCAGGAGAGGTTAAAATCGGCCAGTTTTGCCAGGCGGGAGTGTTCGTGGCTGGTAATTGACAGCACTTTACAGTGATGAAGGCTGAACTGGCTGGCAAAGCGCAAGATCTCTTCGGTTTCACCTGACACCGAAAGTACAATCGCCAGCGCATTTTTCGCCATGTCGTTAGTGACCGGGAAATAAGGATCGTCAATGTGATTACTGAATTTACCGATATTGGAAAAGAACCTTGCACCATATTTCGCAAGCGATCCTGATGTGCCTGCACCGACAAAAATAATACGTTCTGACGATAAGATAATATCGACAGCATTATTCAAAAGGGCGTCAAATTCGTCGTTATTTACGCTTTTAAAAAAGCTGATAATTTCACTCGTACCAAAGTTGGCCTGCTGGGGCTCATTTTGCTCAAGATATAACTTGAAGCGTACACGAAATTCAGAATAGCCGTCGCAGTTGAGTTTGCGGCAGAAGCGAAGGATAGTGGTGGTCGATACTCCCGCAGCATCCGCCAGTTCACGAATGGTCATGTACGTCACTTTGTCACGGTTTTTGATGACATAGTTGTAGACCATCATTTCCAGATTATTGAGGCTGGCAATGGCAGAATGGGAGAACATACTCACAATGGTTAAACTCACTCATCAGACGTTATCTTCAGGGAATAATACCATGCAGCCGAACGACATCACTTTTTTTCAGCGCTTTCAGGACGACATTCTGGCCGGACGTAAGACCATCACGATCCGCGACGAGAGCGAATCACATTTCAAAGCCGGGGACGTTTTGCGCGTGGGACGCTATGAAGATGACGGGTACTTTTGTTCGATTGCTGTGCTTGGCACGTCGACGATAACGCTCGATACACTGACGGAAAAGCATGCTCAGCAGGAGAATATGTCTCTGGACGCGCTCAAGCAGGTGATCACGGAAATCTACCCAAACCAGACTCAGTTTTATGTGATTGATTTTAAATGTCTTTGACTTAAACTCACAGCTGTTAGTTGAAAATGCAATCCAATGTGATGATTAATAAGAGAAAGATGAATTTTTAATTATATTTTAGCTAACATGTGTTCACTGGAATCATTCTCAGTTAGCATAGTAAGGCGATGAATAATCATCTTTTGTTTTCCCCCGGAGTTACCCATGGTTAGTAAACCATTAATCGCGCAGGGATATTCACTGGCAGAGGAAATTGCCAACAGTATTAGCCACGGCATTGGGCTGGTATTTGGAATTGTCGGTTTGGTGATGCTGCTGGTGCAGGCGGCGGATACAAACGCCAGCGTAATGGCGATCACCAGTTACAGTTTGTATGGCGGGAGCATGATTTTGCTCTTTCTGGCGTCGACGTTGTATCACGCTATTCCGCATCAGCGTGCCAAGATCTGGCTCAAGAAGTTTGACCACTGCGCCATCTATCTCTTAATTGCAGGTACTTATACCCCGTTTTTACTGGTGGGACTGAACTCGCCGTTGTCACGCGGGCTGATGATTGTTATCTGGAGCCTGGCGCTGCTGGGGATCCTGTTTAAGCTGACGATTGCGCACCGGTTTAAGGTGCTGTCGCTGGTGACCTATCTGACGATGGGCTGGCTGTCACTGATTGTGGTTTATCAACTGGCAATAAAACTGGCGGCGGGTGGCGTGACGTTGTTGGCGGTAGGCGGTGTTGTCTATTCGCTGGGCGTGATTTTCTACGTCTGTAAGCGCATTCCCTATAACCACGCGATCTGGCACGGTTTTGTACTGGGCGGTAGCGTGTGTCACTTCCTGGCAATTTATCTGTATGTAGGGCAGGCGTAGCGATAGAGCTACCTGATGCCCTGATTCCAGCCCTCTCCCGGTGGGAGAGGGTGGACTGAATCATCACTCTTCGAGCGAATACGGCAGTGGCTCAATGCTTAACGTGTGAGCATCGTCGCGCACGCGGAAAACGCTGTCTGCTTCCATATCATTATTCATCACGGCTTGTACCAACAGACGGCCATCATCCAGCTGCACCGCGGCTAATACTGCGCCGGTACGACGCCAGTTATCACCCATTTTCAGCTCTAGATCTTCACCAGCGACTGGCACTCTGCCTGCGTGGCCCGCCAGATACCACAGCGCGCGTTTGTTAGCGCCACGGAATTTCGCGCGGGCGACCATCTCCTGGCCGGTATAGCAGCCTTTTTTGAAGCTGATGCCCCCCAGCGCCTGAAGGTTGGTGGCCTGAGGAATAAATTGCGCGCTATTTGCAGCGTCAATCACTGGCAGACCGGCCTCAATATTGAGTGCCAGCCATTGTTGGCTGTTATTGTACTGGGCTTCACCGCGCAGCGCTTCGGTAACACGCTCTGCCGTTGCAACGTCAGTTACCAGCAGGAAACGTTCCGCCGGGTGTTCAAACCACAGGATGGAGGTTGTGCCATCATTTATTAGCTGTTTGTCGGCATCCGGTAATTCACTGAACAGATTTTTCAGCGCAGCACGCGCCTGGAAGCCAGCTATACCAAGCAAAACATGCTCATCGTCTGCGGCTATGGTGACTTTCGAAAAGACCGCATATTTCTTCAGCTCCGTCAGTTGGGCGTCACGAAGACTACGACGCTCAATAAACGCAAAACCATCCTGACGGCGAAACAGGCGCAGGTTGCTCCACATTTTGCCTTTTGGATCGCAATGTGCCGCCAGCAGATGTTGATGTTCCGTCATCTGGCTGACATCCGCCGTCACCTGGCCTTGCAGGTATTTTTCGCTGTCAGCACCAGTGAGCGTTGCCAGTGCCCAGTCATCAAGGGTAATCAGCGTCAGCGGCAGTCGCGCAGAGGCGGCGGGCTGGCGAGGAGAAAATGGAGTAAAAGCCATAGTGATGTCCTGAATTGCTTAACGCTTTGATAATGCCTAATGGTAAAAGAGACTGTCGCCATTGCAAGCGCTTTCAGCAGGCCATTTGTGCCATCGTTGCCTCTTGCGTAGCGCTACGCAAAATAGAGTAATCCACTTTCTTTTTATGGGTTTTTCTGGAAGCATGCTTCGGGTCCGTAATATTCCAGTAAAGAAACAGCTAAAAACACGTTACACTAGCTAATGTCCCTGACCGAAATTAAGAACACCTCAGGTGCAAAAAAAGGGATACCAACTGTGCCACATGTAATGCAGGAAACAGAACATGGATATTAACAACAAGCCCCGTATTCACTGGGCGTGCCGTCGCGGCATGCGTGAACTTGATATTTCCATCATGCCTTTCTTCGAATACGAATATGACAGCTTAAGCGATGACGATAAGCGTCTGTTTGTACGCCTGCTTGAAGCGGACGATCCTGATTTGTTCAACTGGCTGATGAATCACGGCAAGCCCGCCGACACCGAGTTGCAACGGATGGTGCAATTAATTCAAACACGGAATCGGGAACGTGGTCCTGTGGCAATCTGATCTACGCGTCTCGTGGCGCTCACAGTGGATGTCTCTATTGCTCCACGGTCTGGTCGCGGCATTTGTACTGCTGATGCCGTGGCCGCTTAGCTACACGCCTTTGTGGTTACTGCTGCTGTCGTTTGTGGTGTTTGACAGCGTGCGCAGTCAGCGCCGTATCAATGCCCGTCAGGGGGAAATCAAACTGCTGGTGGATTCCCGTCTGCGCTGGCAGGGGAAAGAGTGGGAACTCATTGGCACGCCCTGGATGCTCAATTCGGGCATGATGCTACGGTTGCGTAAGGCGGGAGGCGGTCGCCGCCAGCACTTGTGGCTGGCAGCAGACAGTATGGATGCGCTGGAGTGGAGAGATCTTCGCCGGATGATGCTGCAATTACCGACGCAGGAGTAAGCACGCGTTAGCTGAATTTTTCTGCCATCTCGCCGAGAATTTGTTCACACCAGTTTTGCAGCCGCTCGTCACTCAGATCGTATTGGTTGGTTTCATCCAGTGCGAGTCCGACAAACAACTGACCATCAGCGATGATGGGTTTTTTGCTGGTAAATTCGTAGCCTTCGGTTGGCCAGTAGCCGATAAACGTCACGTCTTTCGGGGCCAGTTTATCGTGCAACATGCCGAGGGCATCAAGGAACCACTCGCCGTAGCCTAGCTGGTCACCCATCCCGTACATCGCAATAATTTTGCCATCAAGGTTGAGCGAGTCCAGTTGATCCCAGAGAGCTTCCCAGTCTTCCTGTATTTCACCAAAATCCCAGGTCGGGATACCAAGAATCAGCACATCGTACTGCTCCATAAGCGTGAGCGCGTCATCTTTCAGGTTATGCAACGTCACCAGTTCCGGACCAATGATGTCGCGAATTTTCTCTGCTGCCATTTCGGTGTAGCAGGTGCTGGAACCATAAAACAGACCAATATTCATCGCGTAAATATCTCAATTCTTGCTTTGACTTTGCGCGTAGTGTACCAGAAAGCCGTAGCAATCAGGCATAATGCAAGGATTGCCGAATCAGGGGGCTGATGTGGAAAAGGATCTCGCATTTATCGAACAGTTTCTCGATGCGCTTTGGCTGGAGAAAAATCTGGCTGAAAATACGCTCAGTGCCTATCGACGCGATCTCACCATGCTGGTGGAATGGCTGGCACACCGGGGGCTGTCACTGGAGAACGCCCAGCATGACGACCTTCAGACATTACTGGCTGAACGGATGGAAGGTGGCTACAAAGCCACCAGTTCTGCTCGTCTGTTGAGTGCGATGCGGCGGTTGTTCCAGCATCTTTACCGCGAAAAAATGCGTGCGGACGATCCCAGTGCGCTACTGGCCTCACCCAAACTCCCTCAACGTTTACCGAAAGATCTGAGCGAAGCACAGGTTGAGAGATTATTACAGTCGCCCGCAGTTGACCTGCCGCTTGAGTTACGCGATAAAGCCATGCTTGAGCTATTGTATGCTACGGGTTTACGCGTCTCCGAATTAGTCGGGCTGACGATGAGCGATATTAGCTTGCGCCAGGGTGTGGTACGCGTGATAGGTAAAGGGAATAAAGAACGACTTGTCCCGCTGGGAGAAGAGGCGGTGTACTGGCTGGAGACGTATCTGGAACATGGTCGGCCGTGGCTACTGAATGGCGTCTCTATCGATGTATTGTTCCCCAGTCAGCGTGCGCAACAGATGACGCGACAAACCTTCTGGCATCGCATTAAACATTACGCCACACTGGCCGGTATCGACAGTGAAAAACTTTCGCCGCACGTTCTGCGCCATGCCTTTGCAACACATCTGTTAAACCACGGGGCTGACTTACGCGTCGTGCAGATGTTGCTTGGACACAGCGATCTTTCTACGACGCAAATTTACACCCATGTTGCGACGGAACGTTTGCGGCAGCTACACCAACAGCACCACCCACGAGCGTGAGTGCCGATGAATTGTAATAGGATTGAATATGAAAAAGTCTTTTGTGCTGTTATCTCTGCTGACAGCCTCGTTTACCGGTGTTGCCCATGCTGATGACGCAGCGATCAAACAGTCACTGACGAAGCTCGGCGTGACCAGCAGTGAAATCCAGCCTGCTCCGGTTGCCGGGATGAAAACTGTGCTGACGAACAGCGGTGTGCTGTATGTAACCGAAGACGGCAAACATATCATTCAGGGGCCGATGTATGACGTGAGTGGCGCACAGCCGATTAACGTCACCAACCAGTTGTTGATGAAAAACCTGAATGCGCTCGAAAAAGAGATGATCATCTATAAAGCGCCGCAGGAAAAGCATGTGATTACCGTCTTTACTGATATCACCTGTGGCTACTGCCACAAGCTGCACGAAGAGATGAAAGACTACAACGCACTGGGGATTACCGTTCGCTATCTGGCGTTCCCGCGCGCGGGTGTGCAGAGCCAGCCAGAGCAGGACATGAAGGCCATCTGGTGTGCAAAAGATCGCAACAAAGCCTTTGATGATGCGATGAACGGTAAAACCATCCAGCCAGCCTCCTGTGATATCGATATCGCCAACCACTATGCACTGGGTGTGCAGTTTGGTGTGAGCGGTACGCCAGCGATTGTTCTGAACAACGGTTATGTTGTACCGGGCTATCAAGGGCCGAAAGAGATGAAAGAGTTCCTTGATGCACACCAGAAACAGTTTGGCGGTAAATAAGACGCGTGAAAGCCCCGATCCCACTCCGCCGTCGTGAAGTGAATGAAAACGCAGACTTGCCTGCGGATATGTCACCCCTTTTGCGCAGGCTTTATGCCAGCCGAGGCGTATCAAGTCTTGCCGATCTTGAACGTGGCGTAAAAGGTATGCTGCCCTGGCAGCAGCTCAATGGCGTCGAGAAAGCCGCCGAAATGCTTTACGACGCCTTCTGTAAAGGGACGCGCATTGTGGTCGTCGGTGATTTTGATGCTGACGGCGCAACCAGCACTGCCCTGAGTGTATTAAGCCTGCAAGCGCTTGGTTGCAGCAATATTGCCTACCTTGTTCCCAACCGTTTTGAAGATGGTTACGGCCTTAGCCCGGAAGTCGTTGAGCAAGCGCACGCTCTTGGTGCGCAGATGATCATGACCGTAGATAACGGGATTTCATCCCATGCGGGGGTTGATCGTGCACACCAGTTGGGGATCCCGGTGCTGGTCACCGATCACCATTTACCGGGCGAGACGCTACCCGACGCGGAAGCGATCATTAACCCGAACCTGCGCGACTGCGGCTTCCCGTCGAAATCTCTTGCGGGGGTTGGCGTGGCCTTTTATCTGATGCTGGCGTTACGGACGTTATTGCGCGAAAAGGGATGGTTCGACGCGCGTGGGATGGCGATACCTAACCTGGCTGAATACCTCGATCTGGTGGCGTTGGGCACAGTGGCGGATGTTGTCCCGCTGGATGCCAACAACCGTATTCTGACGTGGCAAGGTTTGAGCCGTATCCGGGCGGGAAAATGCCGTCCGGGTATCAAAGCATTGCTGGAAATCGCTAATCGCGATCCACTTAAACTTGCGGCCAGTGATCTGGGGTTTGCGCTTGGTCCTCGTTTGAACGCGGCGGGGCGTCTGGACGATATGTCCGTGGGAGTGGCGCTACTGCTGTGTGACAACATCGGTGAAGCCCGCGTCCTGGCGAACGAACTTGATGCCCTGAACCAAACCCGTAAAGAGATTGAGCAAGGGATGCAGGCTGAAGCGCTCATCCTGTGCGAGAAGCTTGAGCGCAGCGGCGAGCAGTTGCCGGGCGGGCTGGCGATGTACCATCCTGAGTGGCATCAGGGCGTGGTGGGAATTCTGGCCTCCCGCATTAAAGAACGTTTTCATCGTCCGGTCATTGCATTTGCACCAGCAGGTGATGGCACGCTGAAAGGTTCTGGTCGCTCGATTCAGGGGCTGCACATGCGTGATGCCCTGGAGCGTCTCGACACGCTTTATCCCGGCATGATGATTAAGTTTGGTGGCCATGCCATGGCGGCGGGGTTATCGCTTGAAGAGGCGAAGTTTGGTGAGTTTCAGCAGCGCTTTGGCGCGCTTGTCACCGAATGGCTGGACCCGTCCCTGCTACAGGGGGAGGTGGTTTCAGACGGTGCGCTATCGACGGCGGAAATGACCATGGACGTTGCACAGATGCTGCGTGATGCAGGCCCATGGGGACAGATGTTCCCGGAGCCACTGTTTGACGGCCGTTTTCGTTTGCTCAACCAGCGCATTGTGGGAGAACGCCACCTGAAAGTGATGGTTGAACCCGTGGGCGGCGGTCCGTTGCTTGACGGGATTGCGTTCAACGTTGATACCGCTATCTGGCCGGATAACGGCGTGCGGGAAGTCGAACTCGCCTACAAACTGGATATTAACGAATTCCGCGGCAACCGTAGTCTTCAAATCATCATCGACAATATCTGGCCAATTTAGCGTCAGTAATCTCTATAAAAAAGAGCGTGGATTCGGTACAATCCCGCTCTTATCACCGCATTTTGACAAGTCAATAAAAGAAAACAGACCATGTTTGAAATTAATCCGGTAAAAAACCGCATTCAGGACCTCACGGAGCGCTCCGACGTTCTTAGGGGGTATCTTTGACTACGATGCCAAGAAAGAGCGTCTCGAAGAAGTAAACGCTGAGCTGGAACAGCCAGACGTCTGGAACGAACCTGAACGCGCTCAGGCGCTGGGTAAAGAGCGTTCCTCTCTCGAAGCCATCGTTGACACTCTCAATCAGATGTCTCAGGGACTGGAAGATGTTTCCGGTCTGCTGGAGTTGGCTGTTGAAGCCGACGACGAAGAAACCTTCAATGAGGCTGTCGCTGAACTCGATGTTCTTGACGAGAAGCTGGCGCAGCTTGAATTCCGCCGTATGTTCTCCGGCGAGTACGATAGCGCCGATTGCTATCTTGATATTCAGGCCGGTTCGGGTGGTACAGAAGCTCAGGACTGGGCAAGTATGCTGACGCGTATGTACTTGCGTTGGGCAGAAGCACGCGGCTTTAAGACTGAAATCATCGAAGAATCCGAAGGCGAAGTCGCGGGGATTAAATCCGTCACCATCAAAATTATGGGTGACTATGCATATGGCTGGTTACGTACTGAAACAGGCGTCCATCGCCTGGTGCGTAAGAGTCCGTTTGACTCAGGCGGCCGTCGCCATACCTCCTTTAGTTCTGCCTTTGTTTATCCGGAAGTGGATGACGATATTGATATCGAAATCAACCCGGCCGATCTGCGTATTGACGTATACCGTGCTTCTGGCGCGGGTGGTCAGCACGTTAACCGTACGGAATCTGCGGTGCGTATTACCCACATTCCAACCGGTCTGGTGACACAGTGCCAGAACGATCGTTCCCAGCATAAGAACAAAGACCAGGCCATGAAGCAGATGAAAGCGAAGCTTTATGAGCTGGAAATGCAGAAGAAAAATGCTGAGAAGCAGGTGATGGAAGACAACAAATCTGACATCGGCTGGGGCAGCCAGATCCGTTCTTATGTCCTTGATGACTCCCGTATCAAAGATCTGCGTACCGGTGTTGAAACCCGTAACACGCAGGCGGTGCTGGATGGCAGCCTGGATCAATTTATCGAAGCAAGTTTGAAAGCAGGGTTATGAGGAACCAACATGTCTGAACAACAAGCACAGGGCGCTGACGCGGTAGTCGATCTTAATAACGAACTGAAAACCCGCCGTGAGAAGCTGGCAGCACTGCGCGAGCAGGGCGTGCCGTTCCCGAACGATTTTCGTCGTGACCACACCTCAGACCAACTGCATGCTGACTTCGACGGCAAAGAAAACGAAGAGCTGGAAGCGCTGAACGTAGAAGTGTCCGTTGCTGGCCGTATGATGACGCGTCGTATCATGGGGAAAGCATCGTTCGTTACACTGCAGGACGTTGGCGGCCGTATTCAGCTTTACGTTTCCCGTGACGATCTGCCGGAAGGTATCTATAACGAACAGTTCAAGAAGTGGGATCTGGGCGATATCCTGGGCGCGAAAGGTAAACTGTTCAAAACGAAAACGGGTGAATTGTCTATCCACTGCACTGAACTGCGCCTGCTGACGAAAGCGCTGCGTCCGTTGCCGGACAAATTCCACGGACTGCAGGATCAGGAAGCGCGTTATCGTCAGCGCTATCTGGATCTCATCTCTAATGATGAATCCCGCAAGACTTTCAAAATTCGTTCCCAGATCATGGCCGGTATCCGCCAGTTCATGGTGGGCCGCGACTTTATGGAAGTGGAAACTCCAATGATGCAGGTGATCCCTGGTGGTGCGTCCGCGCGCCCATTTATCACCCATCACAACGCACTGGATCTGGACATGTACCTGCGTATCGCGCCGGAACTGTACCTGAAACGTCTGGTGGTTGGCGGCTTCGAACGCGTGTTTGAAATCAACCGTAACTTCCGTAACGAAGGCATTTCCGTTCGTCATAACCCAGAGTTCACCATGATGGAACTCTATATGGCGTATGCAGATTACAAAGACCTGATCGAGCTGACCGAATCACTGTTCCGCACGTTGGCACAGAACATTCTGGGTACAACTGAAGTGCCTTACGGCGAAGAAGTGTTCGACTTTGGTAAGCCATTCGTCAAGCTGACCATGCGTGAAGCGATCAAGAAATACCGTCCAGAAACCAACATGGCTGATCTGGATAACTTCGATTCTGCGAAGGCAATCGCTGACAGCATCGGTATCAAAGTTGAGAAGAGCTGGGGTCTGGGCCGTATCGTGACCGAGATCTTCGAAGAAGTGGCGGAAGCGCACCTGATTCAGCCAACCTTCATCACTGAATATCCGGCTGAAGTGTCTCCGCTGGCGCGTCGTAATGACGAAAACCCGGAAATCACTGACCGCTTTGAATTCTTCATCGGTGGCCGAGAAATCGGCAACGGCTTTAGCGAGCTGAACGATGCAGAAGATCAGGCGCAGCGCTTCCAGGATCAGGTTGACGCGAAAGCAGCAGGCGATGACGAAGCGATGTTCTTCGACGAAGACTACGTGACAGCGCTGGAACACGGCCTGCCACCAACGGCTGGTCTGGGTATTGGTATTGACCGTATGGTGATGTTGTTCACGAACAGCCACACCATCCGTGACGTGATCCTGTTCCCGGCGATGCGTCCAGTGAAATAAGTTTTCAGGACCTCAAAAAAAGCCCCGAGCGTGTATCGCCGGGGCTTTTTTATTGGGCTGAAAAGCTTCTGAGTTTTTCGCGTGCGGTCGTTGCCTCCTTGACCATCCATGGGCTGAAGGCCCATGGCGTGGCGTCCAGCGAACGGAAAAGCGATTCCAAATCAACCCACTGATATTCCATCACTTCGTCGACATTTACGATGATGTCATTCGTGACGCGAGCGGCAAAGACCGGGCAAATCTCGTTTTCGACGATCCCGGAAGGATCGGTTTCCCGATAGCGGAACTCCGGCGCAACGGGGGTGATAGTGGTAATTTCAGCACCTACTTCAAAGCGGCAGCGGCGAATAATCGCCTGTTCAAGGGTTTCGCCCGTTTGCGGGTGTCCGCAGACGGCGTTCGTCCAGACGCCCGGCCAGGCTTTTTTACTCAACGCACGGCGAGTGATCAGACATTTCCCTTCAGCGTTAAACAGCCAGGACGAAAAGGCCAGATGTAGCGGGGTGTGTGCGGTGTGCGCGGCATATTTCTCCTGAATGCCGATAATCTCTCCCTGAGCGCTGAGTAAAATAACGTGTTCTTGAGTGCTCATTCTTGCTCCAGTGCCAAAAACGCCGGCGGGCCGCTCTGAGGCTCTCCGGCGGTGGGATTATATCGCACCCTTAAACAAAGTGTTTGGCCCACAGAGCGGAAAAAGGCATGACCAGTATCAGGCCGGATAACATGTTCGCCACCGGAAAGGCCTTGATGTTACAGATCTGAAGCCCGGTCGCCATCATAATCAACTCGCCTGCGCAGGAGAAACCGGCCATCATATCTGGGGTGATCAAATTCCGGATAAATACGACTAATGTGGTCAGAGCAATCTGTACGGCGAGTAGCGGGCTTCTGATCGTCATCAGAGAAACCAGGCATGGTGGCAAAGATGGCGGTGGTAAACAGCTCCAGTACGGTCTTGATGTAGAGAATGGAGGGAGCGCCGGTCATCCCCTCATGCTTATTACCCAGCCGGGCGTGATTCTGGACTGACTGGAATCCGGTTTGCAGGCCGCGATGCTGCTGCCGTCTTCAGAGGGCGTCGCCAATAAACTCAGCCATTGCTATGTGGCCTCGCCGCAGATATTTTATCCTGCGTTGGTGACGTTACCCGCGATGCCGTATATGCCCGAAATGATGGAGATTATTGCGCGTGGCTATCCATTTTCGGCAAATATTGGGCATCAGGATTGAGACTGGTATCATGGTGCGCCATTCACGCTGACCGAGGATCTGTTTTGTTTGCAGGAAGCCTGACGAGAAATCCTATCACTGCCATTTTCCTTCTTACGCTAACGCTACTGTTGGCGGGATGTTCAGGCAGTAAATCATCGAATATGGGCAGCTATTCCGGGGCGGTTTATACCGTTAAGCGCGGGGATACGTTGTACCGTATTTCGCGTGTGACGGGGACCAGCGTGAAGGATCTTGCTCGTCTGAACAATATCTCCCCCCCTTACACCATTGAAGTGGGACAAAAGCTGAAGGTTAACGGCAGCTCGTCCGCAACAGCCAAAAAAACGACTTCATCTAAAGGCAAAACAGCCAAAGTCACGCCGTCTTACGCCGTTCCGCAATCGTCCTGGCCGCCGGTTGGACAACGTTGCTGGATATGGCCTGCCAGTGGGAAAGTGGTTGCGCCGTATTCCACCTCTGAGGGGGGAAATAAAGGTATCGATATCGCTGGTGCGCGCGGTGCTCCTGTTTATGCCTCTGGGGCCGGAAAAGTGGTGTATGTGGGCGATCAACTGCGCGGGTACGGTAATTTAATCATGATTAAGCACGGCGAAGATTACATAACGGCCTACGCACACAACGATACGATGCTGGTCAACAATGGGCAAAACGTGAAGGCAGGGCAGAAGATTGCGACCATGGGCAATACGGGGACGGACTCGGTGAAACTCCACTTCCAGATCCGCTATCGCGCTACGGCTATCGATCCGCAGCGCTATCTTCCCGCGCAGGGCAGTAAACCGAAATGCTAAGTGATTATTTAATCGCCGGTTAGTCAGCTGGAGTCTTGCCTGAAAATGCGTAAGGTCTATAATGCCTTACGCACCTCAACGCGGGCGTAGTTCAATGGTAGAACGAGAGCTTCCCAAGCTCTATACGAGGGTTCGATTCCCTTCGCCCGCTCCAGAATTCCCCTAACGTATTCATCCCTCAGCTTTTTTCTGATTCATGCGTGACGGCACTCGTGATCCTCCTACAAAGGGGTCATACAGCCGATGGCGCAGCGTGATAATCTTTATCGACGTTCCAGTGGGATCTACGTTCTGCGGATCACCGTTCCGGTTCGTTATTTCGCCCCGACAGGGCCGTATGATTATCCGCACTATCCACCTTGCAAATGCCAGAGCGACTATTGCTACAGTCTTGCCCATGGGGGGTTAAGTGATTACATGCTTTTCCGGCAAACATTGTAAATAATGGCTTCAGCTTCTTTCGGCGTTTTACCCGCTAAGTCAGTATAAACCGTGTGGGCGATGTAGTGTGCAAACACGATGTTTTGTTCCGTAATGCCCGGTTTGCCTCTTAGCCCTTCTATTTGCTGATCAAACATAGATTGCGGGTCTTGATTATCTCTGCCTACTGTAATGTTTCGGGCCATCGTGGCCCACGAATGACAAAGAGTCTCGTTTTTAGCACTGGTTAATTCGTTCTCCAGCACCTTGTCACCGGAAATTGCGTGTTGCGCCCAGGCAGAATTGTTGGCGATGAACTTCTTCGAATCGGTCGCGATACCGTATTCGACTCGAATGCCACTGTCGTGATAGCTCCCGTCAGCATCTTTACTTGCCAACTTTAACGAAACCCGACAACCTGGAATGGTTTTGTGGTCTTTAACTGAAACAAAGACAGTATCTGTGTCGCAATCAGCAAAACTATCTTCGGGGTTAACGTAAGCGTTCGTCTTAATGAGCAGACCGGTAAAGCCGTTTTTGTAGCCTTTTGCTGGCAGCGTTTTAAAGGCGTTGCGATCCCCCTTTTTTATTGCCTCCCGGAAGTGATCCATTCCAATGCGTGTTGCCAGTTGATCAATGTTCTCGGCTGCATAAGATGCAGATGACGCAGTGATTAACATGATGGCCAGCAAAGAGTTGGCTGAAAAGCTGAGCTTATTAAGCCGTATTTTTGACATGTTGTTATTCCTCCGAATCCACCCCAGCGGTGTTAGTCATCGCATCATAGACCTTTAATTCGGAATATCACTATTGGGGTGTGGCTCTTTAGTGGACATCTGCACAAATTCAGGGGATGAAAAGATCCTGCGAAAATTGTTTGGACAATGAATAAAAGCATTGCACATCGCCACCGGAATGAATCAGGAGGTCTTTGCGAATCGGTGTGCGTTTGCGCGTAACTATATGAGTTGCATTGAGCATGGTGGCGTAAGTCTCTCGGCAATCCGAATCATTCACTTTTAGAGGTCTTCCGACATACTGATTACGCCCTCTGAGGCGATCGCCATGCATAAAACCTAATTCACCGAACACCAGATCATTGTCGTTCTGAAGTCCGTCGAAGTCGGACGTACTGGCTGATGGCTGATAAACCAAAGTGCGTGGAACTAAAGATGAGATACTTACAGCCCATTCCAGGTAACAAACTGCTTCAGCCTTAGATGACAGGATTGTTATTTTCCTAACCCCTTCATGTCGGGATCTCGCACGCAGGCTAGCGTCATTTCTGCCCGGAAGTGGATGACGATGAATTTATTACGCTCAAGGCCGTTGATTGCCATTGGTCTGCTGTTGGGTGCTGCTCTCGTTGCTTTTGTTGTTTTTCGTCAGAGCTGTGATGCTGCCTCGATGCACAAAGCGGCAGTGCCACTTGTCAGCCTGAGCCAGGCTCAGATCAAATCAGTGCCTCAGTTGTTATCCACGCATGACCAGCCTGATTTTCGGCTTCGCGAGCATGCTGATGATTGCCGGGCTGGTCGTCAGTGACTGGCGAAAACGAACGACTGCACGCTAACGGCAGACATAAGGGAGCGGCCAAGCCGCTCCCTTAAGGCATCAGGATTTCGGGAAGATCCAGACATGCTTTTCAGGTAACGACAAGCGGCAATGCTGTGGATCGCGAATCTCCTTGCCGTAGGCCCGAATGACAAAATCATCTTCTGACGTTCGGAACAGATATTCCCAGCGATCGCCAAGATACATGCTGGTGAGCAGCGGTAATTCAAGCTGGTTTTCACCCGGCTCACCCACGAGCTCCACCCGCTCAACACGGATCACCGCAGTTGCGTCCTGACCCGCTTTCACACCTTCACCCGCCTGTCCCCTCAGCACCCAGCCACGCCCTTCGATGCGCGCTTTGCCATCGCGTACTTCAGTGACTTTACCGTGCAGGCGGTTATTGCTCCCCATAAATTCTGCCGTAAACAGGGTTTTCGGTGAACCGTACATCTCCTGTGGCGTACCTTGCTGTTCAATCTTGCCATTGTTGAGCAGCAGAATACGGTCAGAAATCGACATGGCCTCATTTTGGTCGTGTGTGACCATGAGTGCGGACAACCCCAGTTTGATGATCAGCTCGCGCAGGAACACGCGGGCTTCTTCACGCAGTTTTGCATCAAGGTTAGACAGCGGCTCATCCAGCAGGATCACCGGCGGGTTATAGACCAGCGCCCGACCAATTGCTACACGCTGTTGCTGCCCCCCAGAAAGCTGGTGGGGGTGGCGTTTGCCAAGATGACCAAGACCCAGTTGATCCAGCACCCCCTGAACCCGTTGTTCGATTTCTTTCGCGGCGACTTTTCGCAGTTTCAGCGGATAGGCCACATTCTCAAACACGGTTTTGTGCGGCCAGAGCGCATAAGACTGGAACACCAGTCCCAGGTTACGCTCTTCCGCTGGGATCTCACTGCGTGGCGTGCCGTCGTAGACCTTATTTTTGCCAATAACAATCGAACCCTGAGTAGGTTTTTCCAGACCGGCCACGGCGCGCAGCAGTGTAGTTTTACCGCTGCCTGATGGGCCAAGTAAGGAGACAACTTCCCCGCGCTTCAGATTCATAGAAACGCCTTTTAACACCGGGTTATCGCCGTAGGTTAAGTGCAGATCGTCGACCGATAATTCAATCATGTAATTTGACTCCAAAGCGAAGGGCAATACCCAGACCTACCACGACCAGCAGGATGTTAATAAAGGAGAGCGCAGCTACGATATCAATCGCCCCGGCCGCCCACAGAGAGACCAGCATTGAACCAATGGTTTCTGTTCCAGGGGAAAGCAGGTACACCCCTGTTGAATATTCACGCTCAAATATCAGGAACATCAGTAACCACGAGCCAATAAGCCCATAGCGTGATAACGGAATGGTGACATGGCGGGTAATTTGACCCCGTGTCGCGCCAGTGCTGCGTGCCGCCTCTTCAAGTTCAGGCCCGACCTGCAACAGCGTTGAGGAGATAAGCCGTAACCCGTATGCCATCCACACCACGGTGTAGGCCAGCCAGACGCTGAAAATGGTGCTGCGTAACGAGCGCAACCAGACGACCAGGTTATCGCGCAGCCATTCAGACCAGGGCATTCCGGATAACCAACCTGACTTCAGCGCGTTATCAAGCCACATCGGCAGGAACAGGAAGACCCATAAAAATGCCAGCCCGGCGAGCAGGCCGGGAACTGCGCGGGGAACCAGAACGCTGTAATCGAGAAAACGGGTGGTATTGTCAGGTTTACGGTGCATCGCAATACCGACAAACAGATAGCAGGCGACCGCCAGTGCGCCGCCAAATACCCCTATAGCCATGGAGTTAACAATGGCGCGCAGCAGGTTTGGCTGTGCCCAGATGGTCCGGAAGGTGCTCAGGGAAAGTTCATCCCAGAGAGACACCCCAACCCCCCAGTTGGAGATAAACGCACGCAGTACGACGCCCAGCAAAGGAACGCCAATCGTCACGGTCAACCAGAACGCCACGACCGCCCCCGCGACCCAGCGCCATTTTCCGAGGGGTAAGGCGCGAGCCTGTGAGGCTTTACCCTTGACGGTGACAAAACGGTTGGCGGTGCGCATCAGCCGACGTTGAAGCATGACCAGTGGAATGGTGATGCAGATCAGTACCACCGCGACCGCAGCCATCAGGTGATAGGACGGTGTACCGAGTTTGTTGGTGAGTTGGTAAAGGTAGGTTGCCAGCACCATATTGCCTTCCGGATCGCCCAACACCAGCATCAGCCCGAACACTTCCAGACCGAGGAAAAACAGCAGTACAACGGCATACAGAATGGACGGGCGAACCATCGGTAAACTGACGGCGGTCATCACCTGTAACGGAGAGGCGCCGGCGATACGCGCGGCTTCTTCAACATCTGAGCCCACGCTGCGCAGCGCCGAAGAGATATAAAGGTAGGCATGCGGAACATGCGTCAGTCCGGCGATGACCACGATGCTCGACATGTCGTAAATGTTCCAGGGAACAAACCCAATCAGTGCCTGCGCCCACAGCGACAGGAACCCGACGGGACCGGCCGCGACAACGTAGCCAAAGCCCAGAACCATAGGAGACACAAAGATGGGCACAAGGATCAGCGGCTCAATCAGACGTCTGCCGGGTAAATCAGTACGTACCATCAAAAATGCCAGTATTCCGCCAAGCGGGATGGCGATGGCCACCAGGCCAAAGGCGAGGATAAAGCCGCTTTTGAGCGCCTTATAGAAATCCGGGTCGGTGAAGATAAATTCGAATGATTCGAAGCTCCACGCTTTTGCTGGCGAAAAAAACGGCGCAGATAAAAAACTCTGTATCACGATGAACGACAGCGGAATGTAGATAACCAGAGCGGTTATCAACACTACGATGCCACGCGGCAGGCTTTGCCACTTTCGGTGTAATGCATTCATAGAGTATCCCTGGTGTTGGAACCCAGACAAATGAAATCAGGTAAGTGAAAAGAAGCGCGGCGGCACGCGTCGCGCGTTGTCATGGCTCTATTTGGCCGCGGCTTCACGCCACTGTTTGATGTAATCCAGACGTTTTTTCGGCTGCAGGTATTCCAGCAGGCTTTCATCAACCGGAATCGGTTTCAGCGCATTACCCAGCATTTTGGTCATGCCGTCGATATCATTTTTACCGTCGATATCGTTACGAATAGAGGGAATATCCGCCTGATTCGCCAGAATACTTTGCCCTTTTTCGGAAAGGACATAGTCCAGCCACAGTTTGGCGGCATTGCTGTTTTGCGCCTGCTGGCTGATGAAGGAGACGCGTGACAGGACCAGGGTGTAATCCTTCGGATAAGAGATCCCCAGCGATGGATCGGTTTTCGCACGGGCTTCGGCGTAAGAACCCAGGATGTTGAAACCGATCAGGTTCTCCCCGGATGAGACGCGCTCCATCATCGTCCCGGTGGAGGACTGTACCGCTAAGCCGCCTTTGGCAACGTCAGCCAGCGTTTTGAAGTAGTTGGGATCGGCTTTGAAATCCTGAACAGAAAGCATAAATCCAAGACCTGATTTTTCGATGTCGTAGGTCGTGACTTTGCTCTTGAATTTGTCTGGCTGGCTGGCGATAAGCTTCGCCAGTGCTGCATGGGAATCAGGAACGTCACCTGCCGGGATCAGACGTTTGTTATAGATGAAGACCACGGGTTCGTAGGTTGTCCCGTAGGCTTTATTACTCCAGACGGCCCATTTTGGTAACTGACCTTGCTCAGGAGACTGATATTCCTGCGCATAGTCGGTGGCCAGCTTCAGCCCGGTGTCCATCGATGAACTCCAGACCACATCACCACTTCCGCCACCGGAAGCTTGTTCGCTGATAAAACGGTTGTACAGCTCAGTGCTGTTCATATCGTTGTATTCAACTTTAATGCCTGGGTAGGTCTTTTCGAAGCCTTCGATCAGCGGACCCGCAGCTTTGGTATCGGTAGTGGAATACACCACCACTTTGCCTTCTTTAGTCGCAGCATCCACGACTTTTTGATAGTCAGCAGGGTAGCCCTGCGGTAAGGCAGACATTGCAGAGGAAGAGATCAATACAGCAGCGGTAATCAGAGAGATGCGGAATATGTTCGACATTATAATTAACCTTTTAGTTACATTTGAGGAACTAATGGTCAACATAGCGTATGGCGCAAGGCAGGCAATAGGGGGGAGAAAGCTCCGGGTCTGAAGTGTGATAGTCGGCGTTGTTTCGGCAATTAACACCATTAAATCCGCAAAAAAAGGGGCGAATACAGCCCCCTTGCCGGGCATTATTCCGCGTTGGGGACTTTTCGGTACAGCCTTCTCGGATGGCCAATATTGCCATACAGCATTTCGATGCTGATCAAACCGCTCTCCACACAATATTCCAGATAACGGCGGCCCGTTGTTTTACTGATGCCCACGTTATCTACAACCTCTTCCACCGACAGGTTTCTCTCTGGGTTGTCTGCGAAAAAGCGCTTGATCCGTTCCAGGGTATTCGGCTCGATCCCTTTAGTGGAGGGCGAAGGGGAGGATTCCGCTGTGGGCAAGTTAAAGAGACGATCCAGGGCATGTTGATCAACCACTTTGACCTGCCGCACAGTGTGAATAAAGCGCATAAAACGCTCCAGCGATGCATGCAGGCGCTGGAAAAAAACGGGTTTAATCAGGTAGTCGAAAGCGCCGCTGCGCATCGCATGGCTGCAGGTTTGCATATCACTGGCGGCGGTGATGAAAATCACGGCGCACTCAATACTTTTCAGTAGCGGGCTGTCGATCAACTCCACACCTTTACCATCCGGGAGGTAGTTGTCGAGAAGAATGAGGCGCGGCTGGTACTGCGCGATCAGCATGCGGGCCTGCTCCAGCGAAGCGGCGATGCCGACAATCCGTAAATGAAAATTCTGTTCGATGTACTCACGATGCAGTTCAGCGAGGTGCGGTTCATCCTCAACAATGACAACATCAATTGGCCGGGTAGTGGTCATGCTTTAGCCCTGTCGAATTGGACGTGTGTATGGAATAAACACAGAAAAAATAGTGCCTTGTGGGGTGTTATCGCTGATTTCGATACTGCCACCTGCCTTACCGACATATCCTGCCACCAGAAATAAGCCGATACCGTGCTCAGAGCCGACTATTTCGTTACTGCTGGCGGGCTTGCTGCTGAACCCCTGCTCAAAAATATGAGGTTTCATGGCGTCATCCACGCCACACCCGCGATCGGCGATTTCAATCAGGAGCTCCTGGTTTCTGTCAGAAATATAGAGTTCAACCGCTGCGGGAACCAGGGCGTTCAGGGTGGCATCAACGGCATTATCCAGCAGGTTGCCTATCACCGACATGAGTTCGGTTTCGTTGAGCGCTGCCGGAAGGCGGGTTAACTGGCACGCAGGATCGAACAGGAGTTCGATACCTTTTTCACGCGCGCTCACGTATTTTCCCAGCAGCAGGCCACACAACGCCGGGGAGGTAAAATGTGCTGAGACAAAATCCAGTACCTTCTGCGCACCTTCCGATTGCGCCTGAATATAGCGTATCGCCTCATCATAATGCTGCATCTGCAACAGCCCCACGAGTGTCGCAGTCCAGTTAAGTTGCTCATGGCGCATGATGCGTAAATTGTCGGCGTAGCGCCTGACCTAGCTTAACTGACTGCTGAGCGTGTTGATATCGTTTTTATCACGAAAACTGAATACCCACCCACGTGCTGCGCCTGGCTCCAGTTCTATCGCCACGCGGTTAACGATGACCTCGCGTTGATTTAACACGGCAATCTGGTCGTGGCGGTCAGTGTCTGCGGCATCATGCGGCTGAGAAAAGAAACCTGGTGGCGTTTGCAGAACATCGGCCAGTGGCTTGCCGATAAGCTCTTTTTCATTCTGCTGTATATCCAGTAATTCCCGTGCCGCGCGGTTGATTAAAATAAGTTGTTTCTCATCGTTAACCGCAAATATTCCTTCGTACATGGCCTCAAGTAGCGCTTTTTGTTGCTGAACCAGCAGGGCAATATCTTTTGGCTCAAGGCGGAACATCTGTTTTTTGAGATTGCGGGTAAATAGCCAGGAAAAGATAAATAACAGGAGCAAAAGGGCGAGGCCATATAAACCCGCCTGCCAGAAAATACGGGCATTAATATTGGCGATATACGAGGTGAGATAGCCGACCGAAACAATCCCTATAACCTGATGCTGCGCATTAAAGACAGGGGCTTTACTGCGTAATGACACGCCAATTCCGCCTTTGCGGACGGAAATAATGGTTTTCCCCTGTAACACCTCGGCATTGTCCCCGCCAATCATGGGTAAGTTAAGCCGCTCCGGGGATTCAGAGTGATACAGGTGTTGTTCGTCTGTATCACCAATCACAATATAACTGGCGTCGCTCTGATCCCGCAAAGGCTGAATTAAACGGGCAATCCCGGAGATATCTCTCGCCGCCACTTTTTCCGCAAGGCCCGGCATGAGCGCAATTTCACTTGCCTGGACGCGTGCGCGCTGGCCGAGATCGTGATGCAGCTGGCGGTCAATAAAATGAAACAGGATCGCCCCCAGCAGGGCTAATAGCAGGCAGGAAAAGGAAACCAGTGATAAAAAGAGTTTCACCTGAAAAGTGAGTCTGCGTTTCATACAACCTGCGGCAGTAATACAAAAGAGAGACATTCGCGGAGCCTAGCATGAGGTTATCCCAGGCGTAATATGACAAAGGCAGAGTTGTGAGCTGGCTTTTCGTTTTTGAGTTCATATCCATCAGTTTTCCGGGAGGCTATGCTTCGTGTATTACCATAAAAAATAGAGAGGCAATGTCGTGGATAAAGAGCTACTGGACGCGGGGTTTCGGGCCTATACCGGTGAGAAAATTGATGTCTACTTCAATACCGGGATCTGCAAACACTCAGGGAACTGCGTGCGGGGCAGTGCGAAGCTGTTCAACCTGAAACGTAAGCCCTGGATCGCGCCGGATGAAGTCGATGTTGAAACGGTTGTACGTGTGATTGATACCTGCCCAAGCGGTGCGCTGACGTATCGCCAAAAATAAGCGAGGAACCATGGATATTCTGGAAGGCCATAACAAATTTTATGTGAACGATGCCGAGGGAAATCAGGTTGCTGAGATTGTCTTCGTTCCGACTGGCGAGCATCTGAGTATTATCGAACATACGGATGTTGATCCCAGCCTTAAAGGGCAGGGCGTAGGCAAGCAGTTGGTGGCGAAAGTGGTGGCGAAAATGCGCGGTGAGAACCGTAAAATCATCCCGCTCTGTCCATTTGCCAAACATGAGTTTGATAGCACGCGGGAATACGACGATATCCGCGCGTGATACAGCACCGGCAATAGCCGGTGTTTTTTTATCTCATCTGCTCCAGAAGTAATATGGCCGCAATCAACACCATGATCCCACCCGATGCGGTGCTAACCAGGCGTGCCGCCTGTGGACGCGCAGCTAACACCGTCCTGGAACCATAACCGACCAGCAGGTAGACCAGCGTGCAGGTGATGAGATGCATCATACCAAGCGCAGACATCTGTAGTGCTATCGACCAGCTTCCTTTTGGATCTGTAAACTGTGGCAGTAAAGCCAGAAACAGCAGGAAGACTTTCGGGTTCAGGCCGCTAATACACAGCCCTTTTACTGCCCATTGATTCCAGCTTCCGGACTGCTGCTGCGCTTCCTGAGGTGTTGCAGGATGACGCAGAAGTGAGATCCCAAGCCACAGGAGATAGAACGCACCTGCGATTGTCAGTACCGATAGTGCCACTGGATGACGGGCAATCATGACACCAACGCCTGCTACCACAATGATGGTGGCAAGCAGATGCCCGGACATTAGGCCGATGACCGCCGGAACAATGCGGCGTCCATTAATTCCGGCACTGATCGTGTAGGCCCAGTCTGCCCCTGGCGTCATGATAAGCAGGAAAGACACGATCCAAAACCCGGCAATAACGCTCATGTCCATCGTCTTACTTTCTCCTTAGAAACCGCTTCAGTGGAGAGAAAGAATATCGATATCCGCATGAAATGAGCTTTCAATGTTATGCTGAAAATACGGTGAAATTGAGAAAATCTTCCAGATGGATAGCATAGATAGAAAAATTCTTGCTGAGCTACAGGCCGATGGCCGTTTATCTCTCACTGAGCTGGCGGAGCGGGTCAACCTGAGTCTCTCGCCATGTCACCGGCGTGTACGTGCGCTGGAGCAAAGTGGAGCGATTACCGGCTACCGTGCCAACCTTGATCCGGCCAAAATGGGGTTTAACTTTCTGGCGATTGTCTTCGCGACGCTTAAAGAGGGCGATAAAAAAGCGGTCAGTGCGTTTGAAGAGGCCGTTGAAGCGATCCCGCAAATTGTGCTGGCGCAACGGCTGTTTGGCGATCCTGATTATCTGATGCACGTTGTGACGCGTGATCTGCCTGCTTTCCAGAAACTCTATGACGAGAAGCTGTCCGCAATGCCCGGTGTTCAGCATCTGCGCTCGACGCTGGTAATGAAAACGGTGGTGCAGGACAGGCCTTTTCCGCTGGAGACACTGAGTCGTGAATAAACCGATTATCACTACGCCGCGCCTGATTTTACGTCAGTGGCATGAGGGCGATTTTGCCCCTTTTGCGGCGCTGAATGACGATCCTGAGGTGATGCGTTTTTTCCCCGCAACGCTCACACGCGATGAGAGTGATAGCCTTGCGGCCCGCTTTCAGGACGGAATTGAGGAACGCGGATGGGGATTCTGGGCCGTTGAGTCCAGAGAAAACGGCGAGTTTGTGGGCTGTGTTGGCCTGCATCCTCAGCCAGATCGGTTTGCGTTTTCACCCTGCACTGAAATCGGCTGGCGGCTGGATAAGAGATTCTGGCATCAGGGACTGGCAACAGAGGCGGCGCAGGTGTGTCTGGATTACGCGTTTGTACAATTAGCGTTAGCTGAAGTGGTGTCATTTACCTCCGTATTGAATGTGCCCTCACAGAGTCTGATGAAGCGGTTGGGCATGGAAAAACGTGGCGAGTTTGCTCATCCGGCCCTGACGACGAGGGACAGGCTTTCGCAGCATGTTCTGTATGGCAAGACGCGCCCGGCATAGCGCCGGGCACGAAGGCCATTAACCGACGAACATCACGGATACACACAGCACGCCGACAATCAGCGTCAGCAGATTGCCGATGGAACGGTACTGTTTCAGGGACGGGATCAGATACGTCGAGAGCGTTGGCATGATAAACAGGATCATGGCGATAAGCGGGCCGCTGATGGCGTAAATCATCGAGATTGCATTCGGGTTAATGCAGCAAACCACGAACGTAACCAGCGACACACCTAAAATAGAAATCGCGCGATTAAAGGCACGACTCTTCTTGACGCCGACCTGATTCAGGGATGATTTCACGATCTCAGTCGCCCCTTCAATCACCCCAAAATAGGTTCCCAGGAACGATTTCGACATCGCGACGATGGCAACCACAATCCCGGAAATGCCGAGCCAGGCCGGAGAGGAGGGCATCATCGACAGCGCTGACAAAATCGTTACCCCTTCCTCTTTTGCCGCCACAATGTAAGACGGCGGGATAGAGAGCAGGCAACTGAACACGAAGAACAGTACGCTCAGACAGATGATCAGGTACGCCACCTTCATGATTTTTTTGCATTTACCCATGGCGGCATCACCGTACTTCTCCCGGCGATCAACAGCAAACGTCGAGATAATCGGGGTATGGCTAAAAGCGAAAACCATCACCGGGATCGAAATCCAGACCTGGTGAAGCGTGTGTTGATCAAACGCCATCTGGCTGGTAAGCAACGATGGTTGCCAGCTTCCCGTCAGGTAGATCGAGACAAACAGGAAGTAGGCGATCAGCGGGAATACCAGAAAACCCATCACTTTTATGGTGATGTGACGTCCCATCAGGAAGATCAGATTCAGCACCAGCACCACGCCAAAACTTACCAGCATGCGCACGGCGGTGTCGACCGTCATATGTTTCGCCAGCTGTTCAGTCATTGAGTTGGTGATCGCGACAGCGTAGATCAGCACCACCACAAAGAAGGCGACAAAGTAGAGGGTGGTGATCAGATTCCCAATCTTTTTTCCGTAGTAGTGAGTGACCGCACCGGTGATCCCTTCATTCCCGTTTGTTTTGTAGGACAGGATAAATTGCGCCAGCGCTTTATGCGGCCAGTAGGTTAATGGATAGGCCACAAGGGCGGTAATAAACAGGACAATTGCGCCTGCGGAGCCAAGCTGGATGGGCAAGAACAGCGTTCCTGCGCCCACGGCTGTGCCATAGAGGGCGAAACTCCAGAGAGTCTCTTCTTTTGACCAAATTTTCGACATTAGAGCAACGTATCAACTATAAAACGAACAAAAAGGAGTGCAATTTACCATAATTATGGCTGGAGGGCGTAACTGACTTGGCAGGTAGTGGCCGGACACGGGTTCCGGCCAGGAGGGCATTAGCTTGCGAGGGCACGTCGTTGCTGGCGTCGTTTGATGAATTTCTCACGCAGAGTGTCATATGCCCAGTTATAGAACATGGTGTATGGCAGGAAGAACAGGAAGAAACCTATTTCCAGCGTGAATGCCTGAAGCAGCGTGACGCCCAGAACGGCGGAGACAATGGACACGCCGATCACAATAAAGCCGCACTCGAAGCCCAGAGCGTGTAGCGCACGTACTTTTGCCGTCCGCGTGACGCGCTGAACTGGCCAGAAACGGTCAAATCCGAAGTTATAGATGATGTTCCAGAGCATCGCCGTAGTTGCCAGAATAATGGTCAGTCCGCCCATTTCGACAACGGAACGCTGCATTAACCACGCTGCCGTCGGGGCGAGAATAGCCGTCGCAATTCCTTCAAAGCAGACGGCATGGAAGATCCGCTCCGGCAATTTACGTTGGAGTGTATCTTGATGTTGCATAGCGGTAGACCTCATTGATTCGCCGGGATGGGCGGTGTTGTGGCCTATTTTTATCGCTAAAGATGATATATAAAAGATAGTATCCATCGATAAAGTAGATACTTCATGCGCTATTCCCCTGAAGCCTTAATCGCATTTGTTGAAACGGTTGCCGCAGGCTCTTTCTCTGCTGCCGCCCGTCGCCTGCGTAAGAGTCAGTCCACCATCAGTACCTCGATAGCAAATCTTGAAGCCGATCTGGGGTTTGAGCTTTTTGATCGCTCGGCACGCCAGCCTGTGCTTACCGCACAGGGTGAGCAGGTGTTGGGGTACGTGCAGTCGATCCTCGCCGCCAGTGCGAGGCTCGATGAGCTGGCGGTGTCACTGACAGCGCAAACGGAGGCGCGCCTGACGTTTGTGTTGTCGGATACACTGAACCCGGATGTGCTGGAAAACCTGATGAGCGAGTTCGACCAGCGTTTTCCTCATACGGAATTTGAATGCCTGATTGGTGAGGATGAGGATGTTATCGATCTGCTCCAGAAAGAGCGGGCGCAGGTTGGCCTGACGGAAGCACGTGACAGTTATCCTACCGGAATTGGTGTGACACGGCTTCCCATGCAGACCCGAATGGCGATTTATGTCTCGACCACGCATCCGCTGGCAGGGCAACCGCAAACAGAAGCCGATGAACTCCATGGCTGGCGTGAGCTGCGGCTAAACACCTATCTTGAACGAGAGCCCGCTGTTGCCCGGGGGCCGGTCTGGTCAGCACCGAATTACCTGTTACTCTTGAGTATGGCGGTACAGGGCTTTGGCTGGTGCGCATTACCTTGTGCGCTGGTGGATGAATTCGCCGCGGCGAAATCGCTGGTGCAACTGAATGTGCCTGGCTGGCCACGCTCGATCGCTATCGATCTCTTATGGAACAAGCGCTCTCCACCAGGCGTTGCCGGAAGCTGGTTGCGCCAGTATTTGCAGGATGCACGCTAATCCTTTGTGATTAAACTCACTTTTTTTAAACAATTGCGCCAATTGTTGATAACAATACTCTACTATCGTCATGTCATTTTATACAGAGGTCGTGATGAAAGATGTCGTTATAGTGGGTGCGCTGCGTACAGCTATCGGCTGTTTTCAGGGAGCGCTTGCGCGTCACTCTGCCGTTGATTTGGGCAGCGTGGTGGTGAAAGCACTGGTGGAACGCAGCGGGATCGCGACACATGAAATCGATGAGGTGATCCTCGGCCAGGTGCTGACGGCTGGTGCGGGGCAAAATCCTGCGCGTCAGGCGGCGCTCAAAGGCGGGTTGCCTAACACGGTCTCCGCGATCACGATTAATGACGTCTGTGGCTCAGGCCTGAAAGCGCTGCATCTTGCAACGCAAGCCATCCAGTGTGGTGAGGCGGATGTTGTGATTGCCGGTGGGCAAGAAAACATGAGCCGCGCGCCCCATGTTCTCACCGACAGCCGTACCGGCGCGCAACTGGGCAATAGCCAGTTGATTGACAGCCTGGTACATGACGGGCTGTGGGATGCATTTAATGATTACCATATGGGCGTAACGGCAGAAAACCTGGCGCGGGAGTATGGTATCAGCCGTGAGCTTCAGGATGCCTATGCGCTCAGTTCACAGCAAAAAGCCCGTGCGGCTATCGATTCCGGGCGATTCCGCGATGAAATCGTCCCCGTTCATACTCACCGTCAGTCGGGTAAAAACACGATCGTCGACACCGATGAACAACCGCGCACCGATGCCAGTGCTGAAGGGCTGGCAATGTTAAATCCGGCCTTTGAAACTATGGGATCGGTGACTGCGGGTAACGCCTCCTCCATCAATGACGGTGCAGCGGCGGTGATGATGATGAGTGAAAGCAAAGCGCTGGAGCTGGATTTACCCGTGTTGGCACGTATTAAGGCTTTTGCCAGCGTCGGCGTTGATCCAGCATTAATGGGCATTGCACCCGTTTATGCGACCCGTCGTTGTCTGGAACGTGCCGGATGGGCGCTGGGCGATGTGGATCTGATTGAAGTCAACGAGGCCTTTGCGGCGCAGGCCATTTCAGTGGGTAAAATGCTGGAGTGGGACCCGAAACGCGTCAATGTCAACGGTGGGGCAATTGCGTTGGGTCACCCGATTGGGGCATCCGGTTGCCGTATTCTGGTTTCATTAGTTCACGAAATGATAAAACGTGATGCCCGCAAAGGGCTTGCCACGTTGTGTATTGGGGGCGGGCAGGGCGTTGCGCTAGCGATCGAGCGATAATCATCTTTTCTCCATTTTGTACTCAGAAAAATCTCCCGCCAGGGAGTTTTTTTTGCCTCCTGAACGACATTTTTATACTCATCAGTGAATTCTCAATCCCTCTGTAATTCTTGCGCGTTGAATAATGATCATGATGACTTTTTTTGTGTGATCTTCCTCCTGAAATTTAACGTTAATGACCCTGTTTTGTTGATGGGTGTCACGTCGATCCTTGCCAAAAAAAATGAAACAAATAATTACGATCTTGGTCACTAAAATAACGTTATATAAAAAATAAACTGCAGTTCCATAAAAACGAAACGTTATTTTAATTGAGGGTTTTTCATGTTTAAGAAATCTCTGGTCCTTGCCTCTCTTGTTGGTGCGTCTTTTGCGGCTCAGGCCGTTACCGTCGATCTGCGTCATGAATACATTGACAGCGGCTCTAACGCCGACCGTGTTTCTGTTTCACACCGTTTTGCGAATGGCTTAGGTTTCTCTGTTGAAGCGAAGTGGAAATCAGGTGGCGATAAAGCCGATCAGCCATTTGCGGATGTCGTTGGTAACGGTCACGAAGATCAAATTAGTTGGCGCTGGAAAGCGACCGATAATATTGCGCTGACTCCGGCTTTCACAATTGAAAGTAATGACAGCCGAACAATATATAAACCAAATTTGCATTTGCAATATAGCTTCGATAATGGCTTCTACGTTGCCGCTCGTTACCGTTATGAATATACCCGCTACCCATCAAGCTCTAATAAAGAAGATGACAAAGTTAACCGTGGTGATGCATGGGTAGGTTGGGTAATGGGCGATTTCCGTACCGAACTGAACTACGTCTACGCGAAGAGCTCAGAAGGTATGATTCGTAATAACAACAAAGACTACTCCAACGAATATAACGCCAAGCTGGCGTACAAACTGGATAAAAACTGGGCCCCTTATGTTGAAGTGGGTAACGTCGGTGTGAAAGATACCGATGAACGTCAGACCCGTTTCCGTTTAGGCGTGGCATATTCGTTCTAATAAATAATAAGCAATATCTCCGGGAAAAAGCCGGCTCCACGTGAGCCGGTTTTTTTGTGTGGAGAAAAATGCCGGGTGGCGGCGCTGCGATATGAACCGGAAACATGAGTAACACTTTAGATCGGATACATGGGTAACGGTGATAACAGGCAAAAAAAGCCCTCCGCGCGGGAGGGCAAGGCCAGTTACAGAAACACTAACTCAAATCATGCATGCAACATTTCAGGTTGCTCGGGGAGTTTCGCGATATAGAGCGCAGGTTTGCCGTCTTTATCGGAACTGAACAGAACCGCTTTATCATCCGGGGTAAAGGATGGATGCGGGTGGGTAACCTGGCGGCTGTTTGCCACCGTCGCCCAGGAGGTGTCGTGGCGGGCAATACGGAAGTACGCTTTTTTCGCCACATCAAAGGCATAAAGATACGGGTCGTTATCGATGGTGTAGCCGCTGGTATCCTTCACATCGACAGGTGTACCTGAACCATCACCAACCAGCAGCGTACCGTCGAAGTTGCTCATCAGGTGAGAACAGGCTGGCATCTGCATCACGGCTTCGTTAACGCCAGTGTCCGGGTTAAAACTGTAAATGGTACGGCCCTGTTTGCCTTTCAGATAGGAAACATAGACCAGTGCAGAACCATTCGGAACCCAGAATTCGTGGGTGCAGCTTTCGCCTTCAGCATGTTCTTTCACTTTGCGCACGTTGCTGCCGTCTTCATTGACCAGCCACATGCGGGCATCAACTAAATCATGCGGTCCTTCGTGGCAGAAGGCGACGGTGTCGTCATGGAAAGGGCGGTAAATAGGATGACCCAGCCAGTTTTTCTCTTCGTGGATCGTGACACTTTCACCGGTTTTCAAATCCACGCGCAGCAGGCGACAGTGTGGCCCTTTGTGGAAGAATTCGTGGAAAATTTTCCAGTCGTTGAGCGGTGTCCAGTCACTTTTCGCAATCTCGATACCGACCAGCTTAGTGCAATCGCTGTTTGCCACCCAGGTACCGTAGCCAACCCATTCGTCAGAAACGCGATACACTTCGCGCTCGGCCAGCGTCTGCAAATTCACTTCCAGTAGCGTGCGGTCATTCTTCACATAGTAGAAGGATTTATCGTCCGGAGAGAGGAAGCCACCAAACGTGTTATCGCCTGCACCTTCGGTCAACTGTACGGCTTCTGCTTTATTCAGATCCAGCAGGTAGTAGTTCCAGTGGCCGTCGAACTCCCCCGCGAACAGCAGGTGGCTGCCATCATTGAAAAAGCACTTCTGATAGAAGTAGTTGCGATGACAGGTTACTTCGGGTGGGGTCAGACGTGTGATTTCCACGCCTGTATCCGGATCGCGGCTGGTCTCATAGTTCAGCTTGACCCGCATACCTTTAGCCATGATGCACTCCTTTATATCGGCGGCAGGATAGTCACCGCCGAACCTGAATGAAAGATAAGTTAAAAACCAAGTGATAAAATATCAAAACATTGTTTCATTATGTGTGACTGGTGACTCAATTTATAAGAAAAAGAGAAATACCGATCCGTATCTTTGATTTTTAGCACCGAATGTTTTTTATGCCGTCAAATTTTGAAGGTTTTATAATGCATTGTTAATTATCATAAATATTTAAACCTTCCAGACCATCTCATTAGGCGCTTCTGCGTCAACCTCCCAACAATCGTGATCGGAACTACATTTTTGGCATTAAGATGCGGAAAAATTGAAACGTTGTTTTAAATGTAATTGAAAAGCCATTTCTCAGCAGATACTATGTGCCAATCGAGAAAACGGAACGTTGTTTCGTTAATTATCTTTGCCTTTGGGCACGATCAATTCTGGAGGGTAATGTGGACGTCAGACAAAGCATCCACAGCGCGCATGCTAAGACGCTGGATACCCAGGCACTGCGCAATGAGTTTTTAGTTGAAAAGGTGTTTGAAGCCGATGCTTACACCATGGTGTATAGCCACATTGACCGCATCATCGTTGGCGGCATTATGCCGGTGGCAAAAATGGTCTCTGTAGGCGGTGAAGTGGGCAAACAGCTGGGCGTGAGTGACTTCCTGGAACGCCGTGAACTGGGTGTGATAAACATTGGTGGCCCAGGCACAATCACCGTTGACGGCCACTGTTATGAAATCGGTCATCGCGATGCGTTGTATGTCGGTAAAGGGGCAAAAGAGGTGATCTTTGCCAGTATCGATAGCGGTAAGCCCGCTAAGTTTTACTACAACTGCGCACCAGCCCACACCGCTTATCCAACCAAAAAAGTGACTCCAGCGGATGTTTCACCGGTCACGCTGGGCGATAACCTCACCAGCAACCGTCGCACCATCAACAAATACTTTGTTCCGGATGTGCTGGAAACTTGCCAGCTCAGCATGGGGCTGACCGAGCTTGAGCCGGGCAACCTGTGGAACACCATGCCGTGCCACACCCACGAGCGTCGCATGGAAGTCTATTTCTACTTCAACATGGAAGAGGACGCCTGCGTGTTCCATATGATGGGGCAGCCGCAGGAAACGCGTCATATCGTGATGCACAACGAGCAGGCCGTGATTTCTCCGAGCTGGTCAATTCACTCAGGCGTGGGAACCCGCGCCTATACCTTCATCTGGGGTATGGTCGGTGAAAACCAGGTCTTTGATGACATGGACCACGTCGCTGTTAAAGATCTGCGCTAGTCGCGGGCAGTTAAGCATAAACATGCCTGTTCGTGACAGGCGCTGAAAGAGTAAGGAAAAAACATGATTCTGGATGCATTCTCTCTGCAAGGTAAAGTGGCTGTCGTTTCTGGTTGTGATACCGGTCTGGGCCAGGGTATGGCGTTAGGTCTGGCGGAAGCGGGCTGTGATATTGTTGGCATCAACATTGTTGAGCCGACTGAAACTATTGAGCGTGTCACTGCGCTGGGCCGCCGTTTTCTGAGCCTGACCGCTGACCTGCGTAAAATTGATGTGATCCCTGAGCTGTTGGATCGTGCGGTGGCTGAATTTGGTCATATTGATATCCTCGTGAATAACGCCGGTCTGATCCGCCGTGAAGATGCAATCAACTTCAGTGAGCGCGACTGGGACGATGTCATGAACCTGAACATCAAGAGCGTGTTCTTCATGTCTCAGGCGGCGGCGAAGCATTTCATCGCGCAGGGCAACGGCGGCAAGATCATTAATATCGCTTCCATGCTCTCCTTCCAGGGTGGCATCCGTGTACCGTCTTATACTGCGTCGAAAAGCGCTGTGATGGGCGTAACTCGTCTGCTGGCGAATGAATGGGCACAGCACAGCATCAACGTCAACGCAATTGCACCGGGTTACATGGCGACCAATAACACCCAGCAACTGCGTGCGGATGAAGAGCGTAGTGCGGCGATCCTCGACCGTATCCCGGCAGGTCGCTGGGGTCTGCCAGACGATCTGAAGGGGCCGATTGTGTTCCTCGCCTCACCAGCATCCGATTACATCAATGGTTATACCGTCGCGGTGGATGGTGGCTGGCTGGCGCGCTAATCCGCAGCATGAATAAGACCCTCTGCCCACGGGTGGAGGTTTTTTTTGCCTGAAAATTACCATTATCCATATCGATAAAGATGAAAAATCCATATCAGTAATTCATAAATGACGTGCATCACAGTTTTATTTATTTGAAATTAATGACTTAACATAATTAAGCTGTTATTCACCATTAGTTTAAATTGTAATGTCCATCACAGATCGCTATTGCACAGCCAAATAATCCATAACTTCGCGAATTCCCGCCTGACACTTTTTCTCGCTATCTCGTAATTTCAGTTAACGAATTTCGCTGTTCAGGCAGGAAAATATGACATCTATAAATGACTCTACCCTTATGCTAGGTGCAGTGCGCGACACCCGACGTATGAACCAGTTCGTCTCTATCGCGGCAGCGGTGGCAGGCTTGTTGTTTGGGCTGGATATCGGTGTGATTGCCGGTGCATTACCCTTTATTACCGATCACTTTACCCTCAGTAGCCGCCTGCAGGAGTGGGTGGTCAGTAGCATGATGCTGGGGGCCGCCATAGGGGCGCTGTTCAACGGCTGGCTCTCTTTCCGGCTGGGACGTAAATACAGCCTGATGGTCGGGGCGATTTTGTTTGTTGCGGGCTCACTGGGCTCCGCTTTCGCCACGGGTATCGAACTATTACTGCTTTCCCGCGTGCTGCTCGGGGTCGCCGTGGGGATTGCGTCATACACTGCGCCGCTGTATCTCTCCGAAATGGCCAGTGAAAATGTACGCGGCAAAATGATCAGTATGTATCAGCTGATGGTGACGCTCGGTATCGTGCTGGCATTTCTGTCAGATACCTGGTTTAGCTACACCGGTAACTGGCGGGCTATGCTTGGCGTGCTGGCACTTCCCGCCCTGGTGCTGATGGTTCTGGTGGTTTTCCTGCCGAACAGCCCACGCTGGCTGGCGCAAAAAGGACGTCATGTGGAGGCGGAAGAGGTCTTGCGGATGTTGCGCGATACCTCTGAGAAAGCACGTGACGAGCTGAATGAAATCCGCGAAAGCCTGAAGCTGAAGCAGGGGGGGTGGGCGCTCTTTAAGGTGAACCACAACGTGCGTCGGGCGGTGTTCCTCGGCATGTTGTTGCAGGCAATGCAGCAGTTTACCGGGATGAACATCATCATGTATTACGCGCCGCGCATCTTCAAAATGGCGGGTTTCACCACGACGGAGCAGCAGATGATTGCCACCCTGGTGGTTGGGCTGACCTTTATGTTCGCCACCTTTATTGCGGTGTTCACGGTAGATAAAGCGGGGCGTAAACCCGCGCTGAAAATTGGTTTTAGCGTAATGGCGCTGGGGACGTTGATCCTGGGCTATTGCCTGATGCAGTTCGATAATGGCACAGCGTCGAGCGGTCTTTCATGGCTCTCCGTTGGTATGACCATGATGTGTATTGCCGGCTATGCCATGAGTGCCGCACCTGTCGTGTGGATCTTGTGTTCCGAAATTCAGCCACTGAAATGCCGTGACTTCGGTATCACCTGTTCCACTACCACGAACTGGGTGTCGAACATGATCATTGGCGCGACATTCCTCACCTTGCTGGATTCGATTGGCGCAGCGGGAACCTTCTGGCTCTATACCGTTCTGAATATCGCGTTTATTGGCGTCACGTTCTGGCTTATTCCTGAAACTAAAGGTGTCACGCTGGAGCACATTGAACGCAAGCTGATGGCGGGAGAGAAGTTGCGTGATATCGGCGTGTAAGGTTAATGCCCGGTAGCGTACGTTTACCGGGCATACAGTTCTCCTCCTTTCTGGCCGGGAGAGGGGGAGAACAAGAACGTCAGACCGCACACAGGTAAAGTGCAGGCATTCCTTCTTCATCAGATGTATACAGAACCCATTTGTTATCCGGCGAGAACGACGGATGGGGATGCGTCACCTGGCGGTCGCCATCCAGCACTTTCCAGCTGGTGTTGTGCTGGCAAATCGCTTTCTGCGTTCCCGCACGAATATCAAATACCCAGATAAACGGATCGTTCAGGCTAATATCGCCGGTGTTGTGCGGCGCACCGTCGCCAACAATCAGCGAGCCGTCGTGGTTACTCATCAGGTGAGAGCAAGGCGGAATAGCCATCAACTGGCGGTTCTCCAGTGTTTGCGGATTGGCACTGAACAGATAGCGTTGTGGATCGTTTTCCTTGTGGGTAACGTAATAAAGTGCGGAACCATCCGGAACCCAGAACTCATGGGTAAAGCTTTCACCCGGCGCGTGCTGACGAACTTTGCGCACGTTGCTGCCATCTTCATTAATCAGCCACATACGGGCGTCGATCGCATCACGCGGCCCTTCATGGCAAAAGGCGACGGTATTATCGTCAAACGGGCGATAGAGAGGGTGTCCGAGCCAGCGTTTTTCCTGCAACATCACGCGTCTTTCACCTGTCCGTAAATCAATATTGATGAGGCGGCATTCGGGTTGCGTAAAGTAAAAGGCGCGGAATTTGCTCCAGTCGGTGAGCGGCTGCCAGTCACTTTTCTTGATTTCGATACCGACCAGCCGGGTACAGTCGGTGTTTGCGACCCAGGTTCCGTAAGCCACCCACTCGTCATCGACCTCGTACACAATCCGTTCTTCGAACGAGGCAAGATCGACGAGTCTCAGTTCACGGTTATTTTTGACGTACCACAGGGACTGGTCGTCAGCCGATAAAAAACCGCCAAAGGTATTATCGCCTGCACCGTCGGTCAGTTGGGTCGCCTGTTGCTGCGCAATATCCAGCAGGTAGTAATTCCAGTGCCCTTCAAACGCACCGCCAAAAATCAGTTTGCTGCCATCGCGGGTAAAACATTTTTGATAGAAGTAGTTACGGTGACAAATAATGTGCGGGGGCGTCATCCGTATCACTTCGTGTCCGGTTTCACTGTCCAGGCGTGTGCGAAAATTCAGCGGGATGATTTTGCCTTTCATTTTTCTCTCCTTGAGATAAAAAAATACCCCGCCGCAAAAGCGGCAGGGTATTTATGATGGATAGGACTTAGCGCATTGCTCGTTTCAGGATACGTTCAGCCTGACGCTGGAAGTCTGCTGCGGTCTCTTCTACCGTTTTCTGGCCATAGTCGATGTACTGCAGAGAAGTACCAAACTGCGCGACGATCTGCGGGTCATCAAAGTAAGGCGATACGGACAATTTGGCTGGCAGGGACTGTGCCAGGCGCAGACCGGCAACAGACGGGTCGCTCTCTTTGATCGTGCCGTCTTCCGTCAGGAATTGCACTGCTGCTTTACTCAGTGGAACACCACGCTCAAGGCCCAGCGTATCAACCCCTTCTTTGCTGTTCAGCAGGAAGTTAATGACTTTGGCCGCTGCTTCTGGGTTTTTGGTGGATTTACCAATCGAGAGCATCTGGGCAGGTTTAAAGAACAGACCTGCGTCCGTCGCACCCGGCAGCATTGGGTAGTTACCCAGTTCCAGTTTGGCTGGTGGCTTCAGGTTATCGGAGTACTTGTTAATGGTGGAGTTCCACATGTACGTACCGCCCCATTCACCCTGGATCCACGGTTTCATTTCGTACATGTTGCTCTTACCAAACGACGCATAGTACTTGGTGTCTGGCATGACGTGGCTATCAACCAGTTTTTTGTATGTCTGGAAGAACTCCACCCACTGCTCTTTGCTGTACGAGAATTTCTTCGCCTGCTCATCAACCGCCGGAATGTTGTACTTCTGAATCATATAAGAGTTCAGCAGCGCCAGTGTGTCCTGGTGCTCCAGGACAACAGGGTAGTACTGTTTGCCGAGTTTGCTTTCGAACGCTTTACCCGCCGCCATCAGCTCATCCCAGGTTTTCGGGTATTCAACGCCCGCTTTCTTCCAGGTTTCATCGTTGAAATAGAAGACGCGTGCGGTGACTGAAATCGGGATCCCGTTCAGTTTGCCGTTAACGGTGGTGGACTGAAGTTCTTTGGGATCGAACTGCGTCAGGTCGATCACATCTTTCATTTTGTTCAGGTCGTAGAAGCCGTCACCGTTTTTCGAGAAGATCGGCAACCAGTTCCAGTTGGTTTGCATCACGTCTGGCTCAGTACCGCCCGCAATCTGGGTGGTCAGACGGGAAAGGTGACCGTCCCAGCCGGTGTATTCCGCTTTCACGGTAATATCCGGATTCAGTTTGTGGAACTCTTCTAACGCCTTCAGCGTCACCTGATGGCGGCCATTGCCCCCCCACCAGGACATACGTAAATCAACATCTTTCGCCATCGATGGCAGAGCGGTAAGTCCCAGGGTAGCGGAGATAGCGGCGCTTAAAAGCACTTTTTTCATTTTTATAACTCCATTAGAGAGAGATGTTCTGTTCAGTTTTTGCGTCAAAAATATGACACTTATTCATATCAAACTTGAAATACACCTTACGATGAAGACCTTTATCAATCATCGGTTTAGCTTCATCAGAAGGAATTCGGGCAGTCAGTTCGTAGTCTGCGACTTTCAGGTACACAAAGAATTCATGACCCATATTTTCGACACGTACCATCTCGCCGCTACAGCCACCCTCGGCAAAAGGTTCGTCGGACAGGGAGACAAATTCCGGGCGAATGCCGTAGAACAGATCCTGATCTTTGTAGCGAGCAACTTTTTCCTGCTGTTGCTCGTTTAACGGCATGGTTTCATTGCCAATAGTGATATGCAGACGACCTTCTTGTTCCACCAGTTTGCTGGCACGAATGTTCATCTCTGGCGCACCAATAAAGCCCGCAACGAACATATTCTTTGGCTTGTGGTAGAGGTTATCCGGGGTATCTACCTGCATGATGTGACCGAGTTTCATCACGCAAATACGGTCGCCCATGGTCATCGCTTCCGTCTGATCGTGAGTGACGTAAACGGTGGTAGCCGGTTTGCCTGATTTCTTCAACTGCTTGTGCAGGTCAGAGATACGGATACGCATTGAGGCGCGCAGTTTGGCATCCAGGTTGGACAGCGGTTCGTCAAACAGGAACACATCTGGTTTTTTCACAATCGCGCGGCCCACGGCCACACGCTGTGCCTGACCACCAGAAAGCTGGCGAGGTAAGCGGTCCAGCAACTCTTCCAGCTCCAGGATTTTGGCCGCTTCATTAACCTGAGATTCGATCTGGTCTTTTGGCAGCTTGCTCAGCTTAAGACCAAAGGCCAGGTTTTCGCGCACCGTCATGTGTGGATAAAGTGCATAGTTCTGGAACACCATCGCAATCCCACGCTCTTTAGGCGCGAGGTTGTTCACGATTTTTTCACCAATGCGAACTTCGCCGCCGCTGATGGTTTCAAGACCCGCCAGCATACGCAGGGTGGTGGATTTGGCGCAGCCGGATGGCCCGACAATCACCATAAACTCCCCTTCAGCGATTTTAAGGTCGATAGCATGTACCGCTTTGAAGCCGTTGGAGTAAACCTTTTCCAGTTTGTTGAAGATAACTTCAGCCATGATATTTCCCTCTTAACCTTTAATTCCGCTGCTGGTTACGCCCTGTACGAAGTAGCGCTGTGCCAGGAAGAAGACAATGATAGATGGCAGAATGGAGATGCTCGCCATTGCCAGAATTTCGTTCCACGGCGCACCTTCGGTGACGTCGATGGACATTTTCAAAGCCAGTGCAATCGGGTATTTATCCACGCTGTAGACATAAATCAGCGGCCCGATAAAGTCATTCATTGACCACATGAACTGGAACAGTGCGACAGAGATAATGGCCGGTTTCAGAATCGGCACGACCACATACCACAGCACCTGAAGGGAGTTACAGCCGTCGATTTGCGCCGCTTCTTCCATGTCACGCGGTACGCCGCGCAGGAACTGAATCAGCATGAAGACGAAGAACCCCTGAGTGGCAAATGCCAGCGGCAGGTACAGTGGCATATAGCTGTTCAGCATGCCCATTTCGCGGAACATCAGATACTGTGGGATCAGCAGTACGGTGCTCGGCAGTAACATGGTGGTGATGAGCGTGGCGAACCAGAATTTCTTCCACGGAATTTCGAAGCGGGCAAAGCCATACGCCACGATGGTGGAGGAAATAATGGTCAGAATGACTTTAGGAATTACATACTTAAAGGTGTTAAGCATGTAATGACCAAAGTTGTACTCGGTCCCGGTTTTCCAGCCATTAATAAAGCCATCCCAGGTTGCGTGTGCCGGCCACAGGCTCAATGTGGTGAATATCTCGTGGTTCGGTTTGAACGACGCGGAGAACATCCAGACCAGCGGGTAGAGCATCAACAGACCCACAAACAGCAGGATCACATAGCGGATACTGGCGTTGATTTTCTCCTTGCGCAGCGTGCGGGCAACTTCGCGCTCTGCGATGCTTCGCGCCGTGGAGAGTTGTTGAATATCAGCCATTTTTGCCTCCTTTATCGGCGGAGTAGAACACCCAGTATTTCGAGGACTTAAAGGCGATAGCGGCAAAGACAGCGACTACCAGGAACAGGATCCAGGCCAGTGCAGCGCCGTAACCCATGTCAAAGTACTTGAACGCGGTGTCGTAGATGTAAAGCGAGAACAGATAAGTGGAGTAAGTTGGTCCCCCGCCGGTGATTACATACGGTCCGGTAAATTCCTGGAACGCCTGCGTGGTCTGCATGATGAAGTTAAAGAAGATGACCGGGGTAATCAGCGGAACGGTCACTTTCATGAACATCTGCCATTTAGATGCCCCGTCGATCATTGCCGCCTCGTACTGAGACTGTGGAACGTTTTGCAGTGCCGCGAGGAAGATCACCATCGCAGAGCCAAACTGCCAGACGCGCAGTAAGGTCACGGACATCAGCGCCAGAGAGGGTTCGCCGAGCCAGTTCACGGCATCGAAGCCAAACACGCCGATGAAGCTGTTCAGCAGGCCATCGATAGCAAACAGTGCACGCCACAGTACGGCAATCGCAACGGAGCTACCCAAAATGGATGGAATATAGTAAGCAGTACGGAAGAAACCGATGCCGCGTAATTTAAAGTTAAGAACAAACGCAATGCCCAGTGCAAATGCCAGTTTCAACGGAATCGTTAAAAATACATATGCAAAAGTGACACCCATGGATTTCCAGAAGAGCGTGTCTTCAGTAAACATGTAGCGATAGTTTTCGATGCCGTTAAACACCGGAGGACTCATCAAATCGTAATCAGTAAAACTGAGAAAGAAAGATGAAACAAAGGGAAACGCGGTGAAGATTATCAACCCGATTATATAGGGTGATATCCACGCTAGCCCCAGCATTTTGTTTTCATTCATACATACCTACCTGGCAATCAATGGTTTAAAACGGAATCCGATTGTGATGCTGTTGCCCCACGCCTTTGGGAAAGCCTGGGGAGATGTATTCGGTATGACGCGCGTTGTGGTTACTCCCTTTACCTTCTGTTTTTCGGAACATTTCTTGAGTTTTTACTGACATGCCCTGTCAGGGTTTTAAAAACACTCGAACTGTTGTTCTCGAATACTAAAACATCGTTTTATTTTATTTTATTGCTATTTATTTCTACGTCATTCGCTTAATGATGGAAATGTGATCGAGGTCGAAACGCTGTTTCAATAAGGTGAGGAAGGTGGCACTTTTTACTCAGGCGGGTATGACCAGGTCAGTCAGTAAGAGTGCGTTTTGATGGCAGTGTGATGATCAATAACAATGATAACCGCTGGATGCTAACTACTAATGTTGATAGTTCGGCATCACATTTAAGCTGATACCTATTGAGAGAATTCTGGCTTTTTTATCTGGTCAGTGCAGTGGCATGCTGAACGGGAAAAAGAAGGAGAGGGCGAGTGGAAGCATCGCCCTTTTGACTTATTTGAGGAAATCTTCGCGGACAGGGGTAAAGGTATCAAGCAGCGTACCTGGTTTGAGGCAGACGCAGCCGTGCATAATATGTGGCTCTTTGTAGAGGGTATCGCCTGCCGTCACCACATGCTTTTCATCGCCAATGGTGAACTCGAACTCTCCAGAAAGCACATAGGTCAACTGTTCATGCGGATGGTTGTGCATCGGGCCAATTGCGCCTTGTTCAAAGTTCACCTCTACCGCCATCATCTTGCCGTTGTGTGCCAAAATTCGGCGTGTGACGCCATTGCCCAGATCGTCAAGCGTCGTCTCTTTGTGAAAAATAAACATATCTCGGTCCTGTTATCTAATGAAACAATGTTTCATTTAATTTATATCACCATGAGTTAAAAAGAAACGGATAGCCAAAGAACTGGAAACAGGATCACAAGTTTGCTTCACTGGAAGAAACATAAAGGAGCCAGTATGAAAACGATCGGTCTGTTAGGTGGAATGAGCTGGGAGTCAACCATTCCTTATTATCGCCTGATTAATGAAGGGGTGAAGCAGCGTCTTGGTGGACTGCATTCGGCCAGCCTGTTACTGCATAGTGTTGATTTCCACGAAATCGAACTCTGCCAGTCGCGAGGTGAGTGGGACAAAGCGGGTGACATACTGGCGCAAGCGGCTCTGGGGCTGGAACGTGCCGGAGCGCAGGGTATTCTGCTGTGTACCAACACTATGCACAAAGTGGCGTCGCACATTGAAGACGCCTGCCCGCTGCCTTTTCTGCATATTGCGGATGCCACCGGGCGTGCGATTACCGCAGCAGGTTTGTCACGTGTGGCGCTTCTGGGCACGCGTTACACCATGGAGCAGGATTTTTATCGCGGTCGACTGAGCAGCCAGTTTGGCATTGAAAGCCTGGTTCCGGATGATGCAGATCGGGCGCGGATCAATCAGATCATTTTTGATGAACTCTGCCTGGGAACCTTCAGCGAGGCTTCTCGCGAATACTACGTCAACGTGATCGACAAACTCGCGCGGCAAGGGGCTGAAGGGGTGATTTTCGGCTGTACTGAAATCGGCCTGCTAGTCCCGGTTGAGCGTAGCCCAATCCCGGTCTTTGATACGGCCGCTATTCATGCGGCGGATGCCGTCGAGTTTATGCTCTCCTGAGCAACGTCTGGCCGGGCATGACCCGGCCAGTATGTCAGGCGGAGGCATTGGCCGCGTCATACGCTGACTGCGCTGCCACAATTGCATCCATATTACTTTCCACCCAGTGGGCCAGCACCGTGACCGTTTCGGTTAACGCCTGGCCCAGTGGCGTCAGGCTGTATTCCACAGTGACCGGAACGGTGGCGAACACGGCCCGAGAAACCAGTCCATCACGTTCCAGCTTGCGCAGTGCCTGAGTCAGCACTTTCTTGGTAATTCGCTGAATATCCCGTTGTAAGTTGTTAAAGCGCATCGGTCCGTTTTCCAGACGAGCCAGGATTAATAAAGCCCACTTGTCAGCAATGCGTGCCAGTACGTCGCGTGTCGGACAGCGTTCATCGAAGACGTTATAAGGCGGCATATCCGTTTTTACGATTTCGGTGTCGGTCATGGTGGTTCCCTCGAGGTAACCAGGTGAGGTAAAAGTGCCTTCTTACGCAAGTGAATGTTTGCGTGTATAAAACGACGTAAGGTTTCTATTTGATACCAGGGAACCGAAAATGGCAACTCGGGAGACCGATGCTGTTCGTTGAATGTTTGATAGCACGCTGACAAATAAGAAAATTCACTATGCTGAATACTATTGATGCCGTATTTACTCGCTATACCAACCACCCGGATTTTGGCCGCCTGTTGCTACGTCTGACATTCGGTATTTTGATGTTGTTTCATGGAGTGGCGAAGATTGACCACGGTGTAGGCTGGATTTCTGCGCTACTCGAACAAAAGGGATTACCAGGCTTTATTGCCTATGGCGTTTTTATCGGTGAAATCATCACCCCTGTGCTGATCATTATCGGCTGGCTGACACGTCCGGCTGCATTTATCTATGCCTTCAATATTCTTGTCGCCACGCTGTTGGTGGGAATGGGGAAATTCTTCTCGCTGACGGATGTGGGGGCATGGGCGCTCGAAAGTGAAGCGCTCTATTTTCTGGGTGGGCTGTGCATTATGTTCCTCGGCGCGGGAAAATATGCTGTATCGCGCAAGGCTTAATTAACTGACTTTCAAAGCAATATTGCATCAGGAGATATACCATGAGCGTTGTAGTTATCTATTATTCTGGTTACGGTCATACTAAACGCGTAGCCGAAACGGTTGCAGAAGGGGCGAAGGCTGAACTGATCGCGATTGACAGCAATGGTGATATTCAGGAAAGCGACTGGCAAAAACTGAACGATGCGAAGGCCATTATTTTTGGTGCGCCAACCTATATGGGCAGCGTGCCGTGGCAGTTCAAGAAGTTCGCTGATGCGACCTCTAAAGCCTGGTTCGTTCGCAGCTGGCAGGACAAAGTGTTTGCCGGTTTCAGCAACAGTGCGAGCCTGAACGGTGACAAACAGGTTTCGCTGCAGTACCTGCAAACGCTGGCGTCTCAACATGGCGGGATCTGGGTGAGCCTGGGCCTTCCTCCGGCAAACACACTGGCTTCTACGCGTCAGGACATTAACAACCTGGGTGGCTCAGTCGGTCTGCTGGTACAGTCTCCGTCAGATGCAGACGCAGGTGCGATCGCCACTGGCGATCTGGATACCGCAGTCAAATTCGGCGAGCGTGTGGCGTCTGTCGCAAAACGTTTTAACTGAGTTTGCTGACGCCCGGCGTTGAGTCGGGCGTGCTGTTGAGCACATTTTCCAGCTGTGTGGTCAGTGTGCTCAACCCTCCCTGCAAATGCTCGCTGAAAGCATCAACCAGCGCAGATGCCGGGCGATGCAGCGGGCGGATCAGGCTCACCGTGAAGGGGACGGAGACGCTAAATCGGCGGATCACAATCCCGCTTCCTGCATAATCCAGCGCCGTTAACGGGTTCACAACCGCAATTCCCACACCTGCACGCACCATGGCGCAAATTGACGCCGCACTGTGCGTTTCAACCACCATACGCCGTTTCACCTGATGCTCTGCAAAAAGCGAATCCAGCAACAGCCGGTAGCTGTCGGTCTGCGACAGGCTAATGTAGTTTTCGCCCTGAAAATCGGCAGGGGTCAGGACACGTTTGTGGGTCAGCGGGTGTCCTGTAGGCAACACACAGACTTCATCTAATGACAGCAATTCCGTGCGGGCAGTACCCGCAGGGGTTGCCAGGGTTTCAGTCAGACCGAGATCGTGGCGCTGAGCGGAGAGCCACTCTTCAAGAAGGGGGGATTCCTGCGGCACAATCGTGAGATTCACCTCCGGGTAGCGAGCAAGAAAAGGCTGTAGCAGCAAGGGAAGGAATGACTGGGAGAACACGGGCAGGCAGACGATGGACAGCTCACCCTGGCGAAATTCCCGCAGGCTCTCTGCTGCGCTAATGATACGATCCAGCCCATACCAGGAGCGTTGCACTTCCTCGAACAGGCGCAACCCCTGCACCGTCGGGTGAAGACGACCGCGGGTACGTTCAAACAGCTTTAGCCCGAGCACTTTCTCAAAGCGCGCCAGTTCGCGGCTGACTGTCGGCTGAGAGGTATGCAGCATCTGTGCAGCTTCGGTGAGATTTCCGGTGGTCATGACCGCATGAAAAATCTCGATATGGCGTAAGTTGACGGCGGGCATAAGGTTCCTGGTGGCGAAAATGCACTCCATATCATTTTTGCATAGACTCGCGATAAAACGATATTTTTTATTCTCTTCATGCTGTGGCGTAATCATAAAAAAAATGACATACCCGGAGAAGACCATGCCACGCCCACTCAACCAGACTGATACCGATTTAAACGCCGACAACTTACTGCGCCTTCCTGCTGAATTCGGCTGCCCTGTCTGGGTATATGACGCGCAGATTGTCCGTGAGAAGATTGCGGCGCTGCATCAGTTTGACGTGGTGCGTTTTGCGCAGAAGGCCTGCTCCAACATCCATATTCTGCGTCTGATGCGTGAGCAGGGCGTAAAAGTGGATTCGGTATCACTGGGAGAAATCGAACGTGCGCTGGCTGCGGGTTACGATCCAAAAGGCGACAGCGATGCGATAGTCTTTACTGCTGATCTGATTGATGACGCGACGCTGGCGCGGGTGCATGAATTACGTATTCCGGTGAATGCAGGTTCTGTAGACATGCTGGAACAGCTTGGCAAAATGTCCCCAGGTCACCGTGTCTGGTTACGCGTTAACCCAGGCTTTGGTCACGGCCACAGTCAGAAAACCAATACCGGCGGGGAAAACAGCAAGCACGGTATCTGGTACAGCGATCTGCCCGCCGCACTGGAGGTATTGCAGCACTACAACCTGACGCTGGTAGGCATTCATATGCATATCGGCTCCGGCGTGGATTATGGTCATCTTGAGCAGGTCTGCGGCGCAATGGTGCGCCAGGTGATCGACTTTGGTCAGGATCTGGAGGCGATCTCAGCCGGTGGCGGCCTTTCCATTCCCTACCGCGAAGGGGAAGAGGCGATCGATACCGAGCACTACTATGGCCTGTGGAGTGCTGCGCGCGATAAAATCGCCGCCCATCTTGGTCATCCTGTGAAGCTTGAAATTGAGCCGGGGCGTTTCCTGGTCGCGGAGTCTGGCGTGCTGGTGGCGCAAGTTCGCAGTGTGAAAGAGATGGGGTCGCGCCATTTCGTGCTTATTGATGCAGGATTTAGCGATCTGATGCGCCCGGCGATGTACGGCAGCTATCACCACATTACCGCCCTGGCCGGAGATGGCCGCGATTTAACGCAAGCCCCGCGTGTTGAGACGGTTGTCGCGGGTCCATTGTGTGAATCGGGCGACGTGTTTACGCAACAGGAAGGCGGAAAAGTGGAAACCCGCGCGCTGCCGGAAGTGAAGCCAGGTGATTACCTGGTGCTTCACGATACAGGGGCTTATGGTGCGTCGATGTCCTCTAACTACAATAGCCGCCCGCTACTGCCAGAAGTGCTGTTTGATCACGGCGTGGCGCGGCTGATTCGCCGTCGCCAGACCATTCAGGAGTTACTGGCGCTGGAGCTTTTCTGACTGAAATAAGGTCCCGTTGTTACCGAATCACGCAGTACCAGCGTACCGGTGAAAGGCGGGATCGTTTCGACCGGCTGGTTTTTTGCCAGCCGGATTGCCTGGTCGATAGCGGTAACAATCATACTGTCGATGGGCAGATAGACCGATGAAAGTGCAGGTTCCAGCCATTTTGCGCTGGGGGCATCGTCAAAACCAAACAGTGAAATGTCCTGCGGAATGCGTAACCCGGCCTGATGTAACGCTTTGGACGCACCGAGCGCCATATCATCATTACAGGCAAACAGGGCGCTAAACGGGACATTTTCAGCGATCAACTCTTTGCACAGCTCATAGCCGCGTGTCATTCCCGCATCACCGTATTTCACCCGCCGCTCATCCAGGCGAATACCGTGTTTCTCCAGTGCCTTACGATAGCCCATCAGACGCGCTTTACCGGTTGGGGTATGAATGGGCACTGTCATACAGGCGATTTCGCGATGACCCTGGCTTATCAGATAATCCACCGCTTTAAATGCAGCATCCTGCTGCTCAAAAAAGACACAGCGATCCGCCGCCTGGCTTACCTCACGGTTGATGACGACTAACGGGGTTTGTACGGTATGGATAAGCTTCATGATCGCTTTTTCGCTCATGTAGCGCGTGTAAAGCACAATGGCATCGCACTTGCGATCGGCCAGCATTTGAACCGCCAGTTCTTCCTGCTCAGGCGCATCATGGCCATCGGTCACAATCAGCTGTTTGCCGTGGGTTTCCGTCTGACGTGACGCCTGTTGCAGCAAACGACCAAAGTAAAAGCCGTCAAAAGTAGAGACCACCAGGCCAATGCTGTTGCTGGTACGGTTGGCGAGGGATCGCGCCAGAAAATTGGGACGATAGCCCAGTTCTTCCATCGCACGAAATACCTGCTGACGCGTACTCTCTTTAACCTGACCTGTGCCGTTCAACACGCGCGATACCGTGGCTTTCGACACGCCCGCCCGTAATGAGACATCCAGCATTGTTGCCATGAATAATTCCTGCTTCCACGTAATGGTCTGCAGTTTATCACAGACCGTCAGGCACATACGCGGGATGGGGAGGGCAAAATCCCCACCATGATCACGCTTTTCGGTCGCGGTAAACCGGAGCAGAATGAATGAGGATAAGTGGTATGCCAAAGTAGTCATAAATCATTATTTGGAATACCTATTGTGGTGTTGAGAGCTTAATCACAGAACCATGAGCGCTGTGAAGCTATTTTTGGTATGCCAATAGAAGCAGGCTGTACACCTTATCCAATAAAAGCCCTTTTACTGAGGTATTACCCTATGGCATTGCAGGAAAAACTGATCGACGCTCTGGGCAGTTTTGCCACTAAATTCAATAGCTATCGCTATATCATGGCGATCAAATCTGCCTTTATTACCCTCATGCCGGTCATCATTGTTGGGGCATTCTCTGTGCTGATCTCCAACATGGTGCTGGATCCAAAAAATGGTTTAGCCAGCTTTCAGGCGCTCTCATTTCTCGCGACCTTAAAGCCCATCACCAGTGCGCTCAACTACGCCACTCTCAACTTTCTGAATATCGGCGCGGTCTTTTTAATCGGTATTGAACTGGGGCGTATCAACGGCATCAAGTCACTTTTCCCTGGCCTGCTGGCGGTGATCTGCTTTATCTGCGTGACCCCAACCACCGTGGAAATGCTGGTCGATGGGCAGATGCATGTGGTGAAGGACGTGCTGCTGCGTCAGTTCTCCGACACCCGCAGCCTGTTCCTCGGGATGTTCATCGCGATTTTATCCGTCGAGATTTACTGCTGGCTGGAAACCCGCAAGGGCCTGAAAATCAAAATGCCGGATACCGTACCGCCTAACGTAGCGGCGTCGTTCTCCGCGCTGATCCCGGCGATTATCACCACAACCGCTATTGCGACTTTTGGTTTTGTTTTCCATCAAATTACCGGCATGTACCTCTATGACGCGGTGTACCAGGTGGTGCAACAACCGCTGGAGCGCGTCGTACAAAGCCTGCCAGGGATCTTGCTGCTGATGTTTGTCGCACAGCTGTTCTGGGTGATTGGCATCCACGGGAATCAGATGATCAAGCCGATCCGCGAACCGCTGCTGTTGGGGGCGATCACTGTCAACATGAGCGCCTTCGAGCAGGGTAAAGAGATCCCCAATATCATCACCATGCCCTTCTGGGATGTGTACATGAGCATCGGCGGATCAGGGCTGACGATTGGTCTGCTGATCGCGGTGATGATCGGGACGAAACGTAAAGAGATGAAAGAGATAGCCAAGCTGTCCATTGGCCCCGGCCTGTTTAACATCAACGAGCCGGTTATCTTCGGCATGCCAATCATGCTGAACCCTATCCTCGCGATCCCGTTTATTATCACGCCGCTGGTGACGGGCTCCATCGGTTATTTTGCCACGGTAACCGGTTTTGCCGGGAAAGCCGTGGTGATGGTTCCATGGACAACGCCGCCACTGATAAACGCCTGGCTTTCAACGGCAGGTTCAATGGGGGCGGTGATTACCCAGCTCATCTGTATTATTACTGCTGTGCTTATTTATCTGCCCTTTGTGAAGATTGCTTCCCGCCGTGCCGAGCAGGCGGCACTGCAACAAGCCACTAACAATGCATGAGGATGCCATGAGTACAAAACGCATGACCATTCCCCAGGATTTCATCCTGGGGGCGGCGGCTTCTGCCTGGCAGACTGAAGGCTGGAGCGGGAAAAGAGAGGGGCAGGACTCGTGGATCGATCTCTGGTACAAAAACGATCGTCACGTCTGGCATGACGGTTACGGCCCGGCGGTCGCCACCGACTTTATCAACCGCTTCCGTGAAGATGTCGCGCTGATGAAGCAGGCGGGGTTGACGCATTATCGCACCTCGATCAACTGGTCGCGTTTTTTGACGGACTATGAAAATGCGACGGTCGATGAAGCATACGCCTCGTATTACGATGCCCTGTTTGATGAGATGCACCGTCAGGGTATTGAGCCAATGATCTGCCTGGAGCATTACGAATTGCCGGGCGTGCTGCTGGAAACCTACGGAGGCTGGGCATCAAAGCATGTGGTTGAGCTGTTCGTGCGTTACGCCGAAAAAGTGTTCGCGCGCTATCATGCGAAAGTGACGCGCTGGTTTACCTTCAACGAACCGATTGTGGTGCAAACGCGCGTCTACCTGGATGCCCTGCGCTGGCCGTACGAACAGAACACGGGAACCTGGATGCAGTGGAACCACCATAAAGTGCTGGCAACGGCGAAAGTAGTGAAGCATTTCCGTGAAAAAGGTTATCGCGGCTCGGTGGGCTGTATCCTCAACCCGGAAGTGACTTATCCCCGCTCACGAGCCGAGCACGATGTACGCGCGGCGGAGATTTACGATCTCTTCTACAACCGTGTATTTCTCGATCCTCTGGTGCATGGGCACTATCCTCAGGCGCTTTTTACACTCCTGGAGCAGCATCAGGTCGCCTGGGATTACACCCCGGAAGAGCTGTTGCTGATCGCTGAAAACACCGTTGATGAGTTGGGTATCAACCTTTATTACCCGCACAGGGTCAAAGCGCCTTCACGGGCCTGGCATCCGCAAACACCTTTCCATCCGGCGTATTACTACGAGCCTTTCGAGCTGCCAGGACGCAGGATGAATAAATCCCGCGGCTGGGAGATTTACCCGCGCATTATCTATGACATGGCAATGCGCATTAAACGCGATTACCGCAATATCGACTGGTTCGTGGCGGAAAGCGGCATGGGGGTGGAAAACGAAGCACAGTTTCGTCGCCGCGATGGGGTGATTGACGACAGTTACCGTATCGACTTTATCAGTGAACACCTCTATTACACGCTGCTGGCGAGGGAAGAGGGGGCAAACTGTCGCGGTTACATGCTGTGGGCGTTTACTGACAACGTCTCTCCCATGAATGCTTTCAAAAACCGGTATGGATTGATAGAGATCGACCTCGCCGATAATCGTGCCCGTCATCCGAAAAAATCAGCGACCTGGTTCCGGCAACTGCGCGATGCGCGCGTGCTCACGCTCTGTGTTGATGATGAATGGAAGTAGGCGAAAACACGGCAGGTTCTGGTAAAATAGCGCACAAACTGGCCGGGAGGATGCCCGGTCTGCGCATTAACTGATAAGCACAGGTGATCACGTGGATAAGGCAGTCGTCCCGCTGGAAAAAAAACAGTACCAGGAAATTGGCGAGGATTTGCGTGCGCAAATTATCCAGGGACATTATCCCGTTGGCTCTCGCTTGCCACCGGAGCGTAATATCGCTGAAACCTACGGCGTGAGCCGTACCATTGTGCGTGAAGCCCTTCTGATGCTGGAGCTACAAGGCACGGTCGATATTCGCCAGGGATCGGGTGTCTACGTGATGCGCATTCCCGAAGAACATGAAAATGAAGAAGAGCGCTTTCTGAATAGCGATGTAGGCCCGTTTGAAATTTTGCAGGCGCGCCAGTTACTTGAAAGCAATATTGCTGCGTTTGCCGCCAAAATGGCGACGCGCGCTGATATCGATAATCTGCGCCGGATTATCGAACAAGAACAACGTGCAATTGCCGCCGATGACAATAGCCAGGATAACAACAAGATGTTCCATCTGGTGCTGGCGGGGGCGACGCAAAATCAGATGCTGCTGGCGACCGTCGAAAGCGTCTGGCATCACATGGACAGCAGCCCGCTGTGGCAGCAGTTCAATGTGCATATTGCCAGTCGTGCGTACCGGCTTAAATGGCTTGGTGACAGGCAAACCATTCTTGCTGCATTGCGTCGCCGCGACGTTATGGGGGCCTGGCAGGCCATGTTCCAGCATCTGGAAAACGTGAAAAAGAGCCTGCTGGAGTTGTCTGACGAAGATGCGCCCGATTTTGACGGCTACCTTTTTGAATCCGTACCCATTTTTCAGGGGAAACTGGTGTGACGATTCTGCCGCTTTACGCCGTTCCTCAGTTTGCAGAACAGGTTACTGACTGGCTCTGGCAGGCGTTTGGCGAGGGCGTGCCACGTGGGTTTTTCAAAAGTGTGATTGATCATAGCCAGAAGGCCGATGCGCTGCCGCTGACTTTTGTCGCCCTGGACGGGGAACAACTGCTGGGAACGGTAGGGTTATGGCGCTGTGATTTGATAACGCGCCAGGATCTTTTCCCCTGGCTGGCGGCGTTATACGTTAATGAAGCCGCCAGGGGGAAAGGGCTTGCCGGACAATTACAGGCATATGTTATTGATTATGCCAGACGCGCCGGGTACGCCGAGCTGCATCTCTGGTCTGCCTGCCGTGATTTCTACGAACGCTACGGCTGGCAGTACATCGGTGACGCGCTGGAATACCCGGATAAAACGGTGCATCTCTATCACTACTCGCTTTGCGAGTCCGCTGGTGGCACAACAGAGTGACGGCGGACCAGCGTCGGGCTGAACAGATGGGTAATATCTGGCGGCTGGCGTTTATCTGCCAGTGCTAATGCCAGCTCAGCGGCTTGTGTCGCCATGGTGACAATCGGGTAACGCACGGTCGTCAGACGAGGTCGCACGTAGCGAGAAACCAGCACATCATCGAAACCAATCAACGAAATTTCTGCCGGGACATCAATGCCGTTGTCATTTAACACGCCCATTGCGCCAGCGGCCATAGAGTCGTTATAGCTGGCTACGGCAGTAAAATTGCGCCCACGACCTAACAGGTCCGTCATCGCCTGCTCGCCACCGCTTTCGTCCGGCTCGCCGTAGGCAACCAGACGGTCATTGCACGGCAGACCATTTTCGCGCAGTGCATCGTAATACCCTTGCAGGCGGTCGTCCGCATCGGAAATCGGGTGGTTTGAGCACAGATAGCCGATGCGCGTGTGACCCTGCTGAATTAAATGGCGGGTGGCAAGCCATGCGCCATAACGATCATCAAGCGCCACACAGCGTTTTTCAAAGCCAGGGATAATACGGTTGATTAATACCATGCCGGGGATCTGTTTCATCAGATGAATGAGGTCGGCATCGGGGATCATTTTGGCATGTACCACCAGGGCAGCACATCGGTGGCGAATCAGTTGCTCAATGGCCTGACGTTCTTTTTGCTCATTATGGTAGCCATTGCCGATCAGCAGAAAATTGCCCGTTTGGTATGAAACTTGTTCTACGGCTTTGACCATCGCGCCGAAAAAGGGGTCAGACACATCACCGACCACCAGTCCCACCGTTTCTGTCGACTGCTGGGCAAGTGCGCGGGCATTGGCGTTGGGATGGTAGTTCAGCGTCTCCATGGCGCTCTGTACCGCCTGGCGCGACGCATCACTGGCTTTCGGTGAATCGTTGATCACGCGCGAGACGGTAGCGACAGACACACCAGCCAGACGGGCCACATCCTTAATTGTCGCCATTTAGTACCTTCTTAGTGGGGGTAAGCGTTTACACACCAACTAGTGTTGCGGAAAAGCGCCACGCATTCAAGGGGAGAGGGGTTTTGCAATCGACAAACGTGACGCAGAACATGCCGTACTGGTGTAATCGTTACACAGCAAGGCATGTCAAAATAATGTCAATCTGAACCTTTAGTTACACTTTGCCTCAGGCTGTTGCGATTGTCTGATAGCCGGATTTGTTCCGGGATTGATAAAGTCGAGATCCCAGAGGTATTGATAGGTGAATTCAACTCCGGTTGATTAACACGATTTACACCAACCTGCGTTTATGCGCAGGTTTTTTTTTGCCTCACAGTTCAACCTGTAACAGCAAAAGAGAATATTCACACCTGGTTGCACTTAGGCTCATTCCCTTGCGTTTTCTTGCTGGCGAAGCCCAGGGCGAACAGCCACAATCAAGATCCCAGAGGTATTGATTGGTGAGAATTCTTGGTACGGTTTCGTACTCATCTCTTGCACCAGCCTGCGCGGATGCGCAGGTTTTTTTTCGCCTCTATTTTAGCTGTCGCCCCCTTAGCACTTCTCGTGTAATCTGCCACAATTTAGCGTAACCCCACAAATTGACAGGCAAAGGGAGTTGAGATGCTTTTTGGGTTCTTCCGTACACTATTTCGTATCCTCTTTCGCATTCGTGTCACGGGCGATGCCCAGGCGCTTTTGGGCGAGCGCGTGCTCATCACCCCAAACCATGTCTCCTTTATTGATGGCATTTTGCTGGCGCTTTTTCTGCCAGGGCGGCCCGTCTTCGCGGTGTACAGTTCCATCAGTCAAAAATGGTTTATGCGCTGGCTCGCGCCGCTCATTGATTTTGTGCCGTTGGACCCGACAAAACCTATGATGATCAAACACCTGGTGCGCCTGATTGAGCAGGGACGCCCGGTGGTTATTTTCCCTGAAGGTCGCATTTCGGTGACGGGGTCATTGATGAAAATCTATGATGGCGCAGGCTTTGTCGCTGCGAAGTCAAAGGCGACCGTCGTTCCGCTGCGTATTGAAGGGGCTGAATTGACCCCGTTCAGCCGCCTGAAAGGGCTGGTTAAACAACGCATGTTCCCCAAAATCACGCTGCATATTCTGCCGCCAACAACGCTGCCGATGCCTGATGCGCCGCGCGCGCGCGATCGCCGTAAAATTGCGGGGGAAATGCTGCATCAGATTATGATGGAAGCGCGCATGGCCGTTCGCCCACGCGAAACGCTGTATGAGGCTTTACTCTCGGCTCAGTATCGCTTTGGCGCGAAGAAAAACTGCGTTGAAGACATTAACTTCACGCCAGATACCTACCGTAAACTGCTGACTAAGACGTTGTTTGTTGGCCGCATTCTTGAGAAATACAGCAAAAAAGGCGAAAAAATTGGCCTGATGCTGCCCAATGCCGGTATCAGTGCGGCTGTGATTTTTGGCGCGGTGTCGCGCGGGCGCATTCCGGCGATGATGAACTACACGGCGGGTGTGAAAGGGCTTACCAGTGCGATTACGGCGGCACAGATCCAGACGGTCTTTACCTCTCGCCAGTTCCTGGATAAAGGGAAGCTGTGGCATTTGCCGGAACAGCTCACTCAGGTTCGCTGGGTCTTCCTGGAAGATTTGAAAGCAGACGTCACGACGGGTGACAAGCTGTGGATTTTCGCTCATTTGCTGATGCCGCGCCTGGCGCAGGTGAAACAGCAGCCGGAAGATGCGGCAATTATCCTCTTTACCTCTGGTTCTGAAGGCAACCCGAAAGGGGTGGTTCACAGCCATAAAAGCCTGCTGGCGAACGTTGAGCAGATCAAAACCATTGCCGACTTTACTGCGAAAGATCGTTTTATGTCGGCGCTGCCCCTGTTCCACTCTTTTGGTCTGACTGTCGGGTTGTTTACGCCCCTGCTTACTGGCGCCGAAGTGTTCCTCTATCCTAGCCCGTTGCACTATCGTATCGTGCCGGAGCTGGTTTATGACCGTAACTGCACGGTGCTGTTTGGAACCTCGACATTCCTGGGTAACTACGCCCGTTTTGCAAATCCGTATGATTTCTATCGTATCCGTTACGTGGTTGCCGGAGCCGAAAAACTGCAGGACAGCACCCGACAGATTTGGCAGGACAAGTTTGGTCTGCGTATTCTGGAAGGCTACGGGGTAACGGAATGCGCGCCTGTGGTCTCTATCAACGTGCCAATGGCGGCAAAACCGGGAACGGTAGGGCGCATTCTGCCGGGAATGGATGCTCGCTTGTTGGCCGTGCCGGGAATTGATGACGGTGGCCGTTTGCAACTGAAAGGGCCGAATGTAATGAACGGCTATCTGCGTGTTGAGAACCCTGGCGTGCTGGAAGCGCCGACGGCGGAAAACGTCGAAGGCGAGATCGAGACCGGCTGGTATGACACCGGCGATATCGTGCGGTTTGATGAACAGGGATTTGTGCAAATTCAGGGCCGCGCAAAACGCTTCGCCAAAATCGCAGGGGAGATGGTCTCACTGGAGATGGTTGAACAGCTGGCAACGGCTGTTTCTGCCGACAAGCTTCATGCCACGGTAGTGAAAAGTGATGCCAGTAAAGGCGAAGCGCTGGTGTTGTTTACGACCGATAGCGAGCTTAAACGTGAGCGTCTTTTGCAGTATGCGCGTGAACATGGCATTCCTGAACTGGCCGTCCCGCGTGATATCCGTTATCTCAAACAACTTCCGGTGCTGGGAAGCGGCAAACCTGATTTTGTTACCCTGAAAGGCATGGTTGAACAGGCGGAACAGCAACATGCGTGAGTCAGTACACACTAACACGTCAATCTGGTCAAAAGGCATGATGGCGGTCATCGCCGCACAGTTTCTCTCCGCATTTGGTGACAACGCGTTGTTGTTTGCCACTCTGGCGTTGCTGAAAGCGGAGTTTTACCCTGACTGGAGTCAGCCCGTTCTCCAGATGGTGTTTGTGGGTGCTTACATTATCTTTGCGCCATTTGTTGGACAAGTGGCAGACAGTTTCCCGAAAGGGCGCGTCATGATGTTCGCTAACAGCCTCAAGCTTCTTGGGGCGGCCAGTATCTGTGTTGGTTTTAATCCGTTTATCGGGTACAAGCTGGTAGGGATTGGCGCAGCAGCCTATTCACCCGCGAAGTACGGAATTCTGGGTGAACTGACGACCGGTGATAAGCTGGTAAAAGCGAATGGTTTGATGGAGTCATCGACCATTGCAGCGATCCTGATAGGTTCGGTTGCCGGGGGCGTGCTGGCTGACTGGCATGTACTGGCTGCACTCGGGATTTGTTCGGTGGTGTATGGCGGCGCGGTCATTGCAAACCTGTTTATTCCTAAGCTACCCGTCGCGAGGCCAGGGCAATCCTGGCGTGTTAAACCGATGACGGCCAGTTTCTTTAACGCCTGCCGGGTACTGTGGCGTAACGGTGAAACGCGCTTCTCGCTCATGGGAACCAGCATGTTCTGGGGCGCAGGCGTAACGCTGCGTTTTCTGTTGGTGTTATGGGTTCCTGTAGCACTTGGTATTACTGACAACGCGACGCCGACCTATCTCAATGCCATGGTTGCCGTGGGGATTGTGGTTGGGGCCGGGGCAGCAGCAAAACTGGTGACGCTCGATACCGTTGCACGCTGCATGCCTGCCGGGATCTTGATTGGTGTTGTGGTGCTGGTTTTCTCCCTGCAACACGCATTGCTACCGGCTTACGCATTATTGATACTGATCGGCATTCTTGGTGGCTTTTTTGTTGTGCCATTAAATGCATTGTTGCAGGAGCGAGGCAAACATACTGTTGGGGCGGGAAATGCCATTGCGGTACAAAACCTTGGTGAAAACACGGCAATGCTGCTGATGCTGGGACTCTACTCGCTGGCCGTTAAAGTGGGTATACCGGTGGTGGGCATTGGTGTGGGCTTCGGGGCGCTGTTTGCGTTGGCGATTGCGGGATTATGGGGTTGGCAACGCCGCCGCTAAATGGCACGGTCTGCAGTTCGCAAAAAGATGAAAAACGGCAACCAGGAGGTTAATGCCGATCAGTTAAGGATCGATTGACCGATCCGGTGGCTGGTGTAAAAAGGGTTCCATGTTCATGATGGAG